>CAYUYD010000031.1:4156-8690 GCA_964449105.1 uncultured Planctomycetaceae bacterium
ACATTGATCTTTCCACTTGCCTCTTGTGGGTTGACGTAGTTATTTAGGGCACGAAACTGCGGGAGACGGAGCAGGCGCCGTCTATGCTGTTCGCAGTGGAGGTCATCGATTACGTTAATCTGATAGCCAAGAGACCTGAGCCATGGGATAGCAAGAAACTCGTTAACGAAGCCGTGAATCGTACCGATAAAGTGTGGATAGGATAACAGTCGTTTGCCTTCCGCGGTATTGCCGAGACGCTGCTCGATCTCCCTCCGGGCTGCGTTGGTATGCGAAAGCACACAAAGACCGCGGCGCAAGTCGCACCATTTACGTGCCAGTATCGCTAGTTTGGCGACCAAGAGAGTAGTCTTGCCACTACCGGGGCATGACTCGATGTCAAGCGTCATGCTTGACTTCAGGACTTCCATCCGTGGGTCCTTGCCATCTTGGCCTACGAACGCGTTTGTCGGAAGTCCCAGTATGTTGCATACCCATGCGGCATCTGCATCCGTGACAGGCGGCGGCTCAAATCGGGCTAAATTATTCACTAGGTGCTGCCTCTTTCCGAGCATCCGCTTCGTCTTCCGCGGCTACCGTCACATATTCAATTGCCCCGACGAGATAAGGCGGCAGAGTCGCACGCAGGCTCGATTGCGAAAGCTGCCCCTTTCTCTTCCGAGCCTCCAGCAGGCCCGATAGATATTGGGCAGCTGTGGGTTTGGATATGGCGGAGTTCGAAGCGAAAAGCGCGTATACGCGTGACGCCAGCTCTTCCTTTGACAACTTACTGCTCTCTACGACAGCAAAGGCTCGTATTGCATCTAGTGCCACAGTTTTCCAAGTCGTCTTGCCTGCATTTATCGCCTCATCGTTCTTTGCCAGATGGGCGGCAATCCAGACATCGCGAGCAAGACCATAGTACGCCAAGTCGTATTCAAGGGTCCACTGATCAGCAACGTAGGTTTCGACGTGTTGACCCGACGCCTTGGCACGAATTCCCTGACGATATTGTTGAAGCTCCGCCGCGTTGAAGTCTGCTTTGGCGTGCCAGTGGCGATCTTTCTTGGCAGGCCAATCTTCGCCCTGCTTGACCTTGCCGATAATCGCCGGTGCACAGTCCGGCATCACATCAAGGTCCGTCACACATGCGATGGGTACGTTTATAGTTCCGTCCGTTTCAGGGTATTTACGTTGGTAAACGCGAGCAAAACGCCGCAAACCTATACCGCCTACATTGACAATCGATACTCCATTCGCCGTCAAGTCACGGCCAATAAGGCGAGCCAGGGTAGGAATGAGGATGTTCTCGGCATCACCCTCGACAATCAGTAGCCCACGGGCGAAGAACATGTTTGCCTTTGTGGCATCGAGGAACCTCGTGAGGAAGCCATAGTCCGATCGATCAAGCTGTGTGCATCCAAATGACATGGGGAAAGCCTTGCCGCCGTGCAGCAGAACAAGATTTTCCACATCGATTGCTGAAGCTAGTGTCGGGCTATGGGTGGTGACAATTGCCTGGATGTTCTGTTTGTCCCGCCTCAGTTCATTCACCTTCTGTTGAAGAAATTGTATGAGACGCAGCTGACGTTGTGGATGTAAATGCGCCTCTGGTTCCTCAATCAATAGTAGCGGGAAGCCGTCTTCTTCGGAGCCCAATAACAATAGTTCGCAAGCCATAAAGAGTAAGTTATTCGAGCCTAGCCCACGGCCGGGTGGCGGCTTAGGATCACAATCGTCGCACAGCTCAAGTTCCAATTTTTCGAGTAGTTGTCGAAGGCGGATTCTCTCATCTTTTGAGCCACTGACGGAAATAGCACCTCGCAGTTGATCACCACTGAAGGAGAGTTTTTTCAGATAGTCTGTATTTAGACGTGCTCGCGCGCTCTGGACGCCCTGATGACCACCGAGAAGCGCGTTCGTAAGATCTCCGATGCCTAGGACGCTCAAAGTGCCCGGATCAGCAGGCAACCCTTCGTTTGGATCGTAATCTCGACCGTGCTCCTTTATCTCTCGCGTATGCTGAAGTATTTGCGATAGCCGTGAACCGCGGCCAGCGGAAAGGCTGCGCTCAGCATCCCGAAGAGGACGCAGGTAGGTGGCACACAAGAGATTCCGGGCGCCAGGGTCAAACTGTGGACCGTCACCGGCCTTTCCTGACCTAATCTCCACGGACGTAAAACTCCTTTGGCTCTCCGCCTTCGTTGCGACAGACGCCTTCCAATTGACATAAAGAATTGGAATTTTGAGAGTTGTCCGATCTTCATAAGTGAGATATTCGGCGAATGCCGCCATGTCTTGGCGAGTGAGACCCTCTAGCTTACAGCGAATCCTAATCTCTGTACGCTGCACTGACCCGTCCGACGGTTGATAAAAGTCGGTCTCCTCAATCCTTAAGAATTCCTGGTCTCGCATGCCAAAAACGAGACGAAGGGCGTCGATAACAGTAGTCTTGCCAGCGTCATTCCCGCCTACAAGCGCCGTTAGACCCGGGTGGAGAGAAACTACGAGCGACTGCTCTCCTTCCCCGAACATTCTAAAATTCTCAATGCGCAATTCAGCAAGGAACATGATTCTTTCCTCTCCAACTTCGTCTATGCAATTAAATAAATATTAATCACGTAGCCTTGAATACCTTCATCACCTCGTCACCAAGATGATTGATCACCTTCACGGCGATGCGGCCGGATGTGGGTTTGTCGAAGGGGCGGGAGGTGTCGCTATTGAGGGTCGCCCAAGCCTCCTCGTTGATCTCGGCTTTGAGGGTGGTCTTCAGGGATTTGTATGGGTCATTGGCTCCCAGAAAATAGGCGTGGCGGACGAAGAAGCTCTCCTCGTTGTAGTCTGTGTCGACGAACCAGCAGGCGATTCCTTCGGCGCCGTCGCTCCTCACCTCGCCGGTGTTGGGGTGGAAGACATCCACGCCGTTTACCTTTACCCGGATCTGGCTGTTTTCGGCGTCGAGGATGTCGATGTCCGGTTCGCCGAAGATGACAAACAGGTTGCCTTTGCCGGTGTTCTTCAGATCGTCGGCCATGTGGAGGTCGGCGTTCATCCGAGCCTTGAGGACAGGGATGCGGCCCAGCTTGTCGAACTCCGAAGAGTGGGCGTCGTAGTTGAAGGCGCAGGCGATGAGGACGTCGAAGTCGGCGTCGCCGGCCTCACGGGCGGCGGCCACCAGATCGGGACGGGAGACGGTGCCGAATTCGGGGCCGATGAAGATGGCGGCGCGCTTTTCGATACCTTCCCCCTCACCCTGCCCCTCTCCCACCGGGGGAGAGGGTTCTACAGCACCCTCGATATATCGGCCTTCAGCGCAGATCAGTTTGCCTGGCCAGGGGGTGAGGGATGTGAAGGTGATCCTATCTTCCTTGTGGGCCTGCTGGACGCCGGCTGTCTTGAGGTTCTCCAGGATCATCTGGGCAAAGTCCTTTACCTCGCCGTAACCGCCCTGGGATTCTTTGATGCCGTCGATCAGTTCGTCGTCCTCATCCACCCCCAAGACCCGATGGGGTGAAAGGCTTTCGACTGTGAAGGGTCCTGCGACGCGGACTATCTTTTTGTCCTCGTAGGGCTTGTCGTAGAGGTACTCAAATTCGGCCTTGGCGGCGATGGAGGCGTCGATCTCCATCTGGCGAGCGATGCGTTGCTGCCACCACTCGGCGTGGAGTTGCTTTGTAGCGTCTGGCCACTTGGCATCGGTCTCACGGGGGATTTCCCATTCTTCCCAATTCTTGCCCAGTGTCTCGTTGAGCTGTCGGCGCAGTGGTTCCAGTCTCTCATGGAATTTTTCCCAGATGACATCGATCTCGGCGTTGTTGGCAATGGATTTGAGGGTGATGTGGGGAACCCGCTCGTAGACGAAACCCTGACGGATGTCGCCACGGGTCGGTGCAGTAGACGGTTCGGTCCGGGTCACTTCGGCTTCTTTTATCTGGCCGGCACGGCTGTCGGCGAGCAGGTAGTAGGGGTAGCGGGCGCCCATAATGCGGGCTCGTGCCAGGGCGAGGGCTACGCGGGAGGTGTCGATAGTGATCCACCGGCGACCCCATTGCTCAGAGACATAGACGGTCGTGCCGGAGCCGCAGGTGGGGTCGAGGACGAGATCGCCTGGGTCGGTGGCCATGAGGATGCAGCGTTGTATGACAGTTGTCGCCGTTTGAACAACGTAGATCTTTGAATCCCCGAATCCCGATTGGCGCGTGTCGTCCCAAATATCCGCGTGAGATTGACAAGCAAAATCGCGAAATGGACGAATGAATCCGAGTGTGTGACCGGAATAGGTGAGTCTTTGAGATTTACGAAGACGCTCCATGCCCACCACATTCGTTTTCCATCCGCCTTTTCCGGGTAAAAAGGTCTTGCCGCATAAAGGGTACTGAAACAACGTTGTTGAACTACCAGACTGCGAAGTAATTGGATTCATACGAGCTATTCGATGAGGCTTCTCACCTGCAGTAACAAATTCTCCGGCAGAACCAAAATCGAACCGAAAATTAGCGTCTGCTTCAACATTTCGTTCAAACCAAAGCCGTCGAAATTTTATGTCAGGAAG
>CAYUYD010000031.1:8700-14467 GCA_964449105.1 uncultured Planctomycetaceae bacterium
TTGGCGAACCATAGAACGAAGTCCCTTGTGCTGTCGAGCGCGGCGGATGCCTTACCCGTTGTCGTGCGATAGACAATCTGACTAACAAAATTAGTTTCCCCAAATACCTCATCCAACACCGCCCGCACCCGATGGACATTCTCATCCCCGATCTGGACGAAGATCGACCCGCTCTCCGTCAGGAGATCCCTCGCCACGGTCAGGCGGTCGCGGATGTACGTCAGGTAGGAATGAATTCCGTCCCGCCAGGTGTCCCGGAAGGCCTTCACCTGCTCGGGCTCGCGGGTGATGTGGCCGGTGTTGCCGTCCTTCACGTCGCGGCTCGTCGTGGACCACTGGAAGTTGGAATTGAACTTGATTCCGTAGGGCGGGTCGAGGTAGATGCACTGGACCTTGCCCCGCAGGCCCTCTCTTTCAGCGAGGGAGGCCATGACTTGGAGGCTGTCGCCCAGGATCATGCGGTTCGTCCAGTTGGCGTCGTGCTGGTAGAATTCGGTCTTGGCGGCTTCCGTGGGGATGCCGTTGAAGTCGGCGAAGATGTCCGTCTGGAAACCGGTCTTTTGCGCCTCCGTTTTCTCGGATTGTCGCAGCAGGTCGTCGATCAGGACCTTGGGCTTGATCTTCTCCTGGATGTAGAGGGGCGGGGCATGGACCACCAGATCCGACCAATCCTGCTCGTCCTTGCCGCGCCAGACGAGCTGCGGGTCGAGGTCGCGGTTGCGGCCGGCTTTCTCCTTTTCCAGTCCGGCTGCACTGCGTTCATAGGTGATGCGGACCGGCTGTTCCTCCTCTTTCCGCATGACCGACTGGTATTCAGCGGTGGGAATGTGCTTGCGCCGGGCCTCATCATGGGTGAGAGCCTCCACGTTCAGTGGTGTCTGCTTTTTGGCCATGTGTTTTATCCTTGTTCCATTATCTCTGGTCCCGCTTGTGCAGGCCTGAAGGGGAGAAACCCCTCAAACAACCGTCAACTACCCACTCTAACCATAAGGCTTTGTTTTTGTAGCGTTAATAAAAATCAAACCGCTGCTATTGCAAGCCTCAGTCAACTACCCGTCAACGAAATACTCATGCCCAGAATGGAACATATTTTCTCAATTTCATTGCTGAATCCTCGTCATGAAGTTTGACGGTCCCTGCCTCTATGGCCTCTCGGATATAACGGGAAGCCATAGATTTGTTGCCGGGCTCAATCCCGAACCTCTCCCGCAATGTTGTGTTCGTCATATAATCCCTATTCACATACCGCAAACAGGCATGGAGGTAACATGCACGCACGCGATCGGCTTTGTCCATCTTTGTCAGAGGGCGATGTGCAAACAGCACGGCTACAGTATGATCTCCGCTTACCTCAAATACAGGGGCTGGCAATTGGTAATACTCCGTTTGAAAAACAACCTTATCGACCCCACTGCCGCGCTCCTCGCAAACCCCGATTCGCCTCATGAAAGAAGCCAGGGCCTCGTTTCGAGAACGTGGCGGCGAATCCAGAAACCGCTCCGTCTCGACCAGTGGAACGCCAGGATTACGGATTTCCACTCGATCATCGAATATTTCAACCATCGGACCCGCTCCCGTTATGAAGAAATCCTGGTGGAGCAGGGCATTGGCCACCAGCTCGCGGATCGCCAGCTCCGGATACATGGGCACTGTCCTTCTCAATGCCTGCTCGATGATCTCGTTGGTCGGGATCAGGCCATTGATGAATCCGATCAGTCCCTCAAAACCATTGGCATACCCTTTCGTTCCTTCCTGTTCCCGAATGGTTTCTATCCGGTTATTACCCTTGTAGGAAACGACCCGCACCGCCTTGCGTCTGAGAACTCGGAAATCCTCCAGCTTTTTGGCCAGGAGTATGGCGCCCAGATTCGTGATGTTCCAATTGCCCGCATCAGACCGCCTAAGCAGATCATCCGCAACCATGGCTTCCAGAATACCGGTTTTGTTGTCGGGCAAGGGGCGCCTCAGCAGTTCAAAATAGGTTGGGTAATCCAGCAGCCTGATGACCTCATCACTGGTTATATTCTCTGCCGCAATCAGCGCTTCAAAAGGGATCTGGTCAAAGATGCGCCACAAATCCCGCTCTTTCTCCGGAAAATCCTTGAGATTTTTCTTGTATGAGCCAACCCGGATGAACTCGCGGTTTTGAAACTGCACCGGGTGTCGGAAGGCGCGGCCGATTTCCAGCAACACCAGGGGACGGCCATCCATCTCAAAGGTATAAAAGCGAAAGTGAATCTTGGGGGATAGCAAATGGAGGAGCCAGTTTTCCAATGCTTCATTGCCGATTTTTACCGTAATGGGTGAGAAAGAAGTCCCGATGACGGCATGCGTTCCATTCTCAACGCCCCAGACAAGATAGGCATGGGCCTTACCACACAACGCAGACGAGTTGGCTAACGCAGAGATGTATTCACCGATCTCCTGTGGGTCGGCATTGTTGTGCTTGAATTCGAGCCATTCTGTTTCATCAGGTAATTTGCATAACTCCTGCACCAAGCTGATCAGATATGCAGGGCTACGGTCGGTGGTCATGACTCCTCCCCGGATTCGAGTTCACTGTTCCTCAACGCCGCTTCCGTAAAGATAATCATCTTGCTTCGTATCCTCTTCAGCTTACAACTCCTTCGATCATTTTATTGAACTCGGCTTCGACCTTGGCCTCGAAATCGGCTTCGATCTGATAGGCCTCGGTGAATTCGGCGAAGGCCCACCGGCCGTACTGCTTGAGGTTGTTCACCCCCGGCACCCAGTAGTTTTCCATGGTGGCTTTCTTTTCTTTGGCATCCTCGCGCCGGTAGCCCTTGATTTCAACGATCAGATGGAGAGGGTCGTCTTCGCCACGGCCGTCGTCCACCAACACGATAAAGTCGGGGATGTAACGCCGCGTCTCCGAACCATAGCGGTAGGGCACTTCCAGGCCGAGGTTGTGGTTTTTCACGTAGGCCCGGACCCGGGGGTGCGCCTCGGCCACGCGGCAGAACTCGGCCTCCCAGTCGCTGTCGAGGATGACCCAGTTGATATGACAGCGCCGGGCATCCGTTTCCCAGCGGTCGGTTTTCGACGTGGTGAAATTCACGTGGAGAGTTGAACCGGTGGGGTTGTAAGGGTCGAGCATCGCCTTGATGGGGCGCTCGCCGACCAGGGCACGGGTAATGCCGTCGGTAATGCGCTTGCAGGCCATATCGGCCAGTTCCTGGTACATGAGTTGGGCGGGATACGTGCCGCCCATGCAAACCAGGCAGGTATCAAGCCACTCTTTGGTGATGCGCTTGAGCTGACCGAACAGGTGCAGCTTGGGTTCTTCACCCGGATCACGCCAATGGGCGTAGAGGAGCCGCTTGGTGAGATGAAACAGGAGGGTCGATTGGCGGAGATCTCCTGTATGGACCAGATTCAGGTCCACTCCTTCGCCGATGATGCCCTGGTTCTTGGTAATCGTCGGCCCGACAAGGTCCGGGGTTAAATCCATGATGGAATCTTCATTGAACTTGGCGGTCAATCGCTCTTCCGGCAGCTCGACCCGGTAGCCGGCGACACGGGGGAAGCGGATTTCCAGAAAGTCGCGCTCGGGGCGGACGGCCTTGACCCGGATTGTCTCCCGGGGCGGTTGCGGCGGGGCAATGACCGGCTTGGCCGTGAAGTCGAAGGGAATGCCCAGGACATCCGCATATTCCACATTGAACAGGCCGTCTTCGTTGAGATCGTACGACTGGCGACGAAGGGCGCGGCCGATGACCTGTTCGCACAGAAGCTGGGTGCTGAAGGCCCTCACTCCCAGGACATGGGTAACGGTTCTGGCATCCCACCCCTCCGTAAGCATGGAGACCGAGACGACGCAGCGGATGGAGTCGCCCAGGCGGCCCGGCTTGCCGACGGTATTCATCACCTCCCGGAGGATGTCCTGATCGGTCAGATTTTCTGCCTGGCGGCGGTCGCCCGTCCGTTCGACGATCTCGCGGCGGAACCGGTCCAACTCATCGGCAGCCATGGTGCGGAAATTATCGTCCAGGGCCTCCCCCGATTCGAGCTGTTCACTGTCGATCAGCAACGTGCGGGGCCGCGGGATGGGATTGTCGTACTCGTCGAAATTGCGAAACAACTCGAATCGACCGTTGACAACGTTGCTGGTGCCGTCGTCGTTTTCCCGATGAAAGCCGGAGATGAAATCGTACACCAGCTTGGATGTGGAGGTATTGTTGCAGACAACGATGAAGCACGGCGGAATGCGAATCCCGGACGCCTCCCAGAGATCGTACGTCTTCTTGTAATGGCCGTAGAGGGCCTCCAGGGCTGTTTGCAGCTCCGTGGGAAGGCTCAAAGGATCGAGGTTCTTCGCCTTCCCCCGGCCTTTCTTCGGCATCTTCGGCCCGATGTGTTTCCATAATTCCCGGAATCTGGGCATTTCCCCGCCGGGGATGTTGTCGGCCACCGGTACGCGGGGAAGTTTGACAATGCCGCATTCGATGGCATCCATGAGCGAAAAATCGCACATTGTCCAGGGAAACAGGGTTCCCTCCGCATAGCCGGAACCGCTCAGGAAAAACGGCGTGGCGGACAAGTCGACCACATGGGTTACGCCGAGTTTCCGGTTCACCGTTTCCAGACCGGTGATCCAGAGGCGGGCAGCCTCGTTGTTCTTTTCCGCCTCTTTCCGGTCGTCGCCCTTCAGATCGCTCTCGTCTTCCTCGCCCGGCTTCTCCCGATAACAATGGTGCGCCTCGTCATTGATCACCAGGATGTTCTTCATGCCCATCAGGTCGGGCATCACCCGCTGAAGCATCTGACCTTCGGTTTCCAGGGTGTTCAGGGCTTCACCCCGACCCTGGAGAAGGGAGCGTCCGCCTTTGGACAATTCCAGCCGCTCGCGGAGCTTGAAGGCATGGTAATTCGTGATGACGATCTTGGCCCGCTCAAGGTCCCCCAGCATATCCTCCGGGATCAGCTCGCGGCTCTGGTAATAGCTGTCCGGATCGTTGGGTTGGAGCACACGTAGACGGTCGCGGATCGTGAGTCCGGGGGTGACGATGAGAAATCCTCGTGTAAATTTACTGCTCCGGGGCCGCCTGACCGCATTGACCGTCTGCCAGGCGATCAGCATGGCCATGACGGTGGTCTTGCCGGAGCCTGTCGCCAGCTTCAGCGCCAGTCGCATCAATTCCGGGTTGGCATCGTGATTGGCATTGGCCAGGTGTTCCAGGAATGTCTTTCCGACCTTCCTCATGGCCGGAGCCACTTCAGTCAGCCAGATGACCGTTTCAGCCGCCTCCACCTGGCAGAAGAAAGGCCGCATATTGTTGAACTTGTGATGCCGCCAATGCTGGAGCAGGCGGGCCGTTTCAGGTGTGACGCCCCAGTCGTTAGGGTTGGGCAGGCCCCGCCATTTGTCCACATGACGGCGGAGTTCATTGATCGTTGATGTCGTGTCGTATTGCTGCTGTGCCGTCGAGAGCCCCTTGCCTTCATCGAAGACAATGTCCGCCTGGGTTGCCGTAGAATCTTTGCGCTTCTTCGGCTTCGGAATAGGTGTAATAAACTCTGCGCGGCGGCGTTTTTCAATGATCTGCTGCGTCGGCTGGCCCTGGCCATCAAGTTCCCAGTACCGCCGCGGATATTCATAAGGAGAATTGAGGATGGGCCGTTCAAAGAATCGATTATCCATGGTTGACTCGATCTCCTGATGCGAGTGTGGCATATTCGGTTGTGAAGGGCCAAATCGATGGCCCTAAATACATTACTCCCGGAGAAACTGCAAGGATATCTTGTC
>CAYUYD010000032.1:0-14012 GCA_964449105.1 uncultured Planctomycetaceae bacterium
CCGAAGGCGGTTTTTTCCGTTGACGTTTGCGCGCGCAAACGTCAACGGAAAACGGTCAAAATAGGAAAACCGTCCCGGTTGTTCCCCTAATGTGCTTCATCGTCGTCTTCTGGCGGCGGGGCAGGCTTTGCAGCTTCCCGCCCCAGCACAAACCATCGCTCCAGTACTTCCATGAGATGCGCCCGTACACGCTCATCGCCGGTGCGGCTCTCGGTGAGTTCCTTGAATCGCGCCGCGGCCTTCTCCAAGCGGGCATTAACACGGTCCAACAGCTTGAAGCATGGGTTTAGCTTCGCGGGCAGCTTCAACTCCCCGGTAATGCCGAGATTGGCCAGGCGAACCACCAGTTCCGTTTGTCCGCGCGACGGGCAATTCATGTGGCTCTTTCGCACCTTGCCGAAGTAAACCGTGTTGGGGGCAAACATGGGATTGTCAGAAAGTTGCGCCGGTCGATCCTCTGGGATGATGACTGCCGAATCGGATTCGGGCCGCTGACCGATCCACTCGGCCAGGGGCGTAGCGTCTTCAATCTCGGTAGCGTCCCAGATGTCGGCCGCCAGGTCGTGAATACTGAAACGCTTGTTGTTCGACTTCGACCGCTGCTGCATCTTCTCAATTTCGACTACCCGGATGTCTCGGAAATACAGGGCCGTCGCTTCGTACAGCCGACCAATCAGTTCATCGCGTTCCTTGGGGTCGGACACCCCCAGCAGTTCAAAGACGGCATCGTCAAGTTCTCGGCGGTCAGGTTGCCGCAGTTCATCCGAGAGCACCAGCGGCCCGGCCGCCAGCTTCCGGGCGCGCTCGGGCGTGTGGCAGTCCATCAACTGCTCTTCGACAAGATCGCCGCTAACGCGGGTGCAGAGTCGAATGAAGGCGTCCTTCAACCTTGAGCACACCGCAGCAGAAGCACCAATAGGCGAGGGAACGTCGATCAATCTCGCATCGATAACCATCGTCTCAAGTGCCCCCTCTGTGCCCGTATAGCGACCGTAGAAGTTGCGCCATAAGGCGACAAGCGTCGAGTTCAGCATGGCGGTGAAGGCAAGCGTGTCGTAGTCCGCAAGGGGTTTCAGTTCGTACAGCCGGCAATTGCAGGGGAAACCATCCGGGTTAGCAATCAGCATGTGCCGGTACTGCTGTCCCTTGGGCCAAAAGGCGAATGCGGCCTTGGCCAAGCCCGTCAGGTCGTACCACGGATCGCGCGCCGCGCATGTCGATCGGGTGTTCACGGGGCCTGGCTTGGCTTTCATGGAAGGGAACATCGCGGTCATGCCATAGCGGAGGTATCGCCAGACCCAAGGCGCTCTCGCCTTGAGCTTGTCCATCGGCTCGCCAACCAGCAGGACAACTCGGTCCAGATCGGCGGAGCGAACGATGGGTCGATCCACCTTCATCAAGCTGTGGACTTCGGGGGCGACGTACTTTGCTTCGATGGGATGCACCACGCCAAGACCATCTTCGATGATCTTGAGTTTGCCCGATTCGACATCCTTTCGGGGCGCGCCGCCAGCGTGTTCGCGGAAGGCGCGGTCGCTGTCATGCTTGGTCAGCATGTCCACCGTAATATCTGTGGGCATGAAGAAGGCATCGCATCCGCTTGTGATACCTCGCCGAATTGCTGCCACTTCGCCCATTGCGACAAACTGCTTACCGAATCGTCGCATGATGTCGAAGTAGAGATCGGGAGCGCGGACGTACCGGCCCCACTTTCCGGCGTGGTAATTGCCATTCTCTTTTCGGTGCGCCGGCGATTCGGTGACGGTCGCCGCCTCTGCCTCCGGTTCGTCTCCGTTCTCATACTCCTCGGCCAGCAACTCGGCTTCCACGTCGCCCAGAATCTCACCAGCCCGGACGCCGTCATTCCACAGGTCAATCTGCGCCTTGACGATGATTCGCATGTCCGGGTCCTGGCAATCCGCTTCCGTCTTCAGGATGCGTTCTCGCAGGGCCTCAATCGCGGTTTGGCGGGCCTCTTCATTCTCTGGTGTGGGTTGCACACCGATGATGTCCGCCAACTTGTGGGTGAACCGCACAAAACGAACGCGGTTGCCCATGCGAGCGGCTTCATCATCGCAGCGTTGCAGGATCGCCACGCACGTCTTGACGCGGGCATCCTCAAACCACGGCTCGGCCGCGCTTTCCATCACCGCCAATATGCGGAAATGGCGCAGCATCCAGCCTTGCAGGGCGAAGCCGTACTCAACATCCATCCAGGATGAGCTTGTCAGGAAACCGAAGTAGCCGTCGGGCTTTAGCAGCCGCGCTGCCGCCGGCCAGAAGTAGCAGTGAAGGTCGCTGCGTCCGCTCAATTGCAGGTCTGGCCAGGCGTCGCTGGCAATCCGGCCAAAACGCGCCTTGTCCTCCTTCACGACCTTCTCTTGCCGGACGTAAGGCGGGTTGGCTACAACCGCGTCCAACGGCGGAAGGGGGACAGCAACACTCTCCGCTGGGTTGCCAGCGATGGGAATCCGGCAGAACGGTTGGGGCGGAACGAAATCGAAGAAGTTGCGCCGGATGATACGCGGGTAATTCGCCTCGTCGTTGATCTCGCGGGCAGCCAGGTTCAACGTGGCCAGGTGCGCCGGGTAAAGCGCGATGTCGCAACCGAATAACTCGCCTATCAAGTTCAGGTGGGGACGATTGGCGTCCAGGTGTCGCTTGCGGTAGTAGGCGCGGACAAGGAAGCTGCCCGATCCGCAGGCCGGGTCAAGGACCGCGTCGCCGGCGCTTTGTATGCAGAAGCCGTTGATAAGGTCCACCACGTCATCGCCCGTAAAATGCTGACCGTAGCGGTGTCGCTCATCCGGGCCGATGAGTTTCTGGAAGATTCGCCCCACCACGTCGGAAGGCACTTCGCGGAAGTCCACCGATTCGATGCCGCGCAGCAGGCCGCGCCAGGCGTCCAGCGCGTTAGGGGCATGGAAGACAATCTCGGCCGCCCAATCCCTTGCATCGGGCATCAATAGCGGTTCATAGTCGCCGCTCCGGTCAACGGCCTTCTGGAAGAAGCCGTTGAACGCGACTAACGCCTGATGGGGGGTCTTTACCGATGAACGCAGTTCCAATCGGGGCAGGTCTCCGAAGCGGGCGCGCAGGGCCTTGTAGAAGATCAGCCGGTTCGCCCAGACGTAGGCCAGGGTCTTGACCATATTGTCCACAGCCTTGACCCATTCTTCATGCGGGGTGCGAACGAAGGTCCAATCTTGATCGCTCATCCACCGCTGGACGCGCAGGTCAAATGGTTTGCTCTTATTGGCGTGTTCTAGGATGTAGGCGCCGGCCAACTGGACGGGCCAATCCAGATGACTTTCGAGCGAACGGATGAAGATGTCATCGGGCGGCATCGACCAGTCGCGCCGCCGGCCGGAAATGATGTCGGCCAGGTCTCGCAATAGGTCGGGCAGGAAATGCGTCTTGATGAAGCTGAGGTTGTCTTCGCGGGCGACTTCTTCCGGGCCGGCGAGTAAGCGGCCTAGTCGCCACTCACGGACGCGCCGGTCCAATGGCCGTTCTTCGGGCGACAGCCGATCCCAGAGGACGAAGGCGTTGATGTTCCATGTGAAGAAGAATTGCACGCCAGCGTGGCTGGCCTTCTGCTCGGCATCTTGGCGCAACTCTTCGTCGTAAGGGGAACGCCCTTCGCGCGTTCCCGGCAGCTTCACTTCCCCGCAGAGCACCAGCTTGCGGCTGGGGCCGCCGTAGAAGCGAAGGTCTTTACGCTTGCGTCGGCCTGCGCCCGTCCCGAAGCCTTCTACCCGCGCTTCGTGAAACGGGTAGATCGCCGGATTCTGGCCGACAAGGTTGTTGACCGCGCCCGCTATCTGAGCGCAGAAATCGACTTCGTGGATTGTTGGTTTCGCCATAGCCAAGTTTGCGGCCTTCCTTCTTGCAATCTGAATGACAGGTTATCTTCGCTGGAGTCCGCCGTCAATCCTACTCAGATGGGGTATTACCGACTGTATGGACCGGCGCAAGATTTAATATTCCCCAGGGCGACCATGCGATTATCCTAACGGACCTGCCTGCCGGTAGGCAAGACCTTCTCTCGGCTGCAAATTGCAATCCCCGCCAATGCACCCAGGCTCCGCGCCGGTCGCAAATGAAAATCGGCATTTCCCTCTGCTAAAGAAGTTTCAGCAGGTCGGCGGGGTGTTTGATGAGTATTTTCGCGCCGTTGGCGGTCAGTTCCTCTGCCTGGCGAAAACCCCAGAGAGCGCCGACGGGGTACATTCCGGCTGCGACGGCGGTCTGCATGTCGGTGTTCGTATCGCCGAGGTAGAGGAATTCGTCGGGGGCCAAACCCATCATATCGGCGACCTTTAATGCTCCGGCAATGTCCGGCTTGGGCGGCACGCCGTCGGCGACGCCCTGCACTACGTCGAATTTCCAGCCGGCGAGCAGTTTCTCCACGCACAGCAGTGTGAAGTCGTGCGGCTTGTTTGACAGGACGGCCATCGCCATGCCGTGAGCGACAAGGGCGTCGAGCATCTCGGCGATCCCGTCGTAGGGGCGGGTCTTGACGTTCCAGCGTTTGGTATACTGCTCGGACATCTCCGCGACCAGTTTGTCTCGCCGCGATTTGTCGCCGCGATTCTCTTCCGGCATCACGCGGAGGGCGAGATTATTCAGCCCGTCGCCGATGAAATATTTATACGCCTCTACAGGATGTGTCGGAAAACCGTTATCGGACAAGACGGCGTTCATCGAGTCGGCAAGGTCTTCGAGAGTGTCCAGCAGCGTCCCGTCGAGGTCGAATAAAACGGCTTGGTAATTCATGGCTTTTCTTTTTCAAGACAAGGCCCGCGCAATGTCGCGTGGGCCTTGTAAGTATGTTTGTAACCTGAATTATTCTCAATCGATATTCATCGACATGAGGAACTCGGCGTTTGTTTTGAATTTTCCCAGGCGGTTGATAAGCAGTTCCATTGCCTCGACGGGGTTCATGTCGGCAAGGACCTTGCGGAGGCGATAGACCAGTTTGAGTTCCTGCGGGTCCAGAAGAAGTTCTTCCTTTCTGGTTCCGGAACGTGAGATGTCGATTGCGGGCCAGACGCGGCGATCGACCAGTTTGCGGTCAAGGTGCAGTTCGCTGTTTCCTGTGCCCTTGAACTCCTCGAAGATCACCTCGTCCATTCTCGATCCCGTGTCTATCAGGGCGGTTCCGATTACCGTCAGCGAGCCGCCTTCCTCGACTTTCCTGGCTGCTCCGAAGAAGCGTTTGGGCTTCTGGAGGGCGTTTGCGTCCACGCCGCCGGTGAGGATTTTACCGGAATGCGGGATTTCGGTGTTGTAGGCCCGCGCCAGTCGCGTGATGGAGTCCAGCAGGATCACGACGTCTTTTCCGAACTCGACCATTCGTCGCGCCTTTTCGCCGACCATCTCGGCAATCTGAAGGTGCCTCGACGCCGGTTCGTCGAAGGTCGATGATATGACCTCTGCGGTGGTCGCCCGCTGCATCTCGGTAACTTCCTCAGGACGCTCGTCGATCAGCAGGATAATCACATAGACATCGGGATGATTGGTGGTGATGGAATTGGCAATCTTCTGGAGCAGGATGGTCTTTCCCGTCCTCGGCGGAGCGACGATCAGCATGCGCTGGCCGAAACCTATCGGCGTAACCAGGTTGACCACCCGCATGTTAATCTCTTCCTGGGTCGTTTCGAGGAATATTCGTTTTTCCGGGTGGTACGGCGTGAGGTCTTCGAAACTGATCTTTTCGGCGAGCCTGTCGGGCGATTCGAAGTTGACTGCCTCGACTCGGAGCAGCGCGAAGTAGCGTTCGGATTCTTTCGGCGGGCGGATCTGCCCAGACACGATGTTGCCCTGTTTAAGCCCGAAGCGTCGAATCTGGCTCGGCGAAACGTAGATGTCGTCGGGGCTGGGAAGGTAGTTGTAATCCGTGCTGCGGAGGAATCCGAACCCATCGGGCAGGATTTCCAGCACGCCCTCGCCGTACATAAGCCCGTTCTTCTGAATCCGCATCCTCAGGATATTGAAGACGATGTCCTGCTTTTTCAGACCGGTGTAGTCGGTCAGTCCCTCGCCTCTGGCGATCTCGTGCAGTTGAATTACCGTCATCTTCTGAAGGTCCGTAATGTGCAGTTCACCGCTCTTGACCTTTTCGTACTTGGCGTGCAGTTCCTCATCGAGTGTTTCGCCGATCTGTTCAACCTGCTCAGCCTGCTTGGCCTGCTCGGCCTGCTTGGCCTGCTCGGTCTGCTCAGCCTGCTTGGCCTGCTCGGCCTGCTTGGCCTGCTCGGTCTGCTCAGCCTGTTTGGCCTGCTCAGTCTGCTCGACCTGCTCTTCGGCCGGGGCTTTTTCGGCTGCAGGCTTTCTTGTCCTGGTTGTTTTTTTCGTTGTGGCCGACTTTGTTGATTCTTTTACCTTTGCCATAATTTCTCTTCCCAAGGGGCTTATATTAATGTTTGAACAATGTTCTATTGGATGACAGGTTCAGCCATCGTCGAAGGAAAATAGCGGGATTACCGGCCTTCGCTACGGCTGCGGTAGGCGTTTCTTCTATATGACCTGCGTTATCCCCTGCCTTCGTTCGTCTCTCTATTACTATGCAGTCTTTATTGCAATCCACTTGGTGAAACAGGGGACAACGCCTACTTCCCTTGGATTATCCGATTAAAGACCAAGCGGATCTGCTCGCGTAAGAATGATTCACTGAGGCTGTTGTTAACAGTATAGTCGGCCTTGTCGGCCTTGATGTCCAGAGGAATTTGCAAATTTTCTCGCCTCTTTAATGTTCGTCGGTCCCAGCCCCTGGACTGTCCGACTCGCCCGGCCCGGATATCCTCCGGCGTCGAGATGAACATGAAGACATTACAAAGTTCGTGCCAGTCGGTTTCCAACAGCAGGGCTGCGTCTATAACGATTGCCGGGATCGCCGGATCGTCCGACATCGCGTCGATCTGCTCGGCCATTTTCCGGCGGATGCGCGGGTGCATTATGGTATTGAGCGCATCAGTCTGCCGTTGGGACGCGAATGCCGCTTCGGCTAACATTCCCGGTTTCATCGAAGATGCCCCGCCCCCAATGTTCCGCCAGTTCAGCCAGGACCCGCGTGTCTTTCAGGAGTTCGTGCCCGATGGCGTCGGCATCGACGCACCCGCACCCAAGCGCAGCCAATTCGGCTGCAACGGTTGATTTTCCGGACCCTATGCCGCCCAGAAGCCCGATTACAGGTTTGTCTTGCGTGGTGGTCAATTCCTGATGCCCGGCGTTTATATCCTGAACAGACGTTCAGCGTTTCGGTAGTAGATGTTTTCAGCCGCCTCGTCCGGCAAGGACAGCGACTGAAGAAACTCGTGCAATTTGCCGTCGTAGCAGTCCCGTCCGAACAGAATGCGATTGTGATGCTTCACCAGGAATTCTCTTCCGAGACCCTGATCGCGTTGAAGTGCGCAAAGCCCGGAAGCCCCCGACAGGTCGGCGTGGAGTTGCGGATAGTTTTCCATCAACCTGATAAGTCGTCCACCGGCGACCACCGGACCTTCCGGGTACAGTCCGGGCGACATATCGGCGTCGCCGCTGATTTCGCGCCAGAACCCCGGACCGTGCCCGACGAATATCGTATCGGGGCAGGCCTGAATAGCCCGTTCGAGGTTGGCCACCGTCCCGCCGTACCATGACGGAAAATATTCAATCTTACCCGTTTCGGCGTTTGGCCAATAGGGCACGTCGATATGCAGCACCACCGGAAGGGCCCGCATGCCTGCAAGGCGAAACAGTTCGATACAGCGAGGGTCGTCCAATAACAGCCGGCACTTCCATTCGCCGAACGCGCGGATGTCGTACATCCGAATGGCTGCATCCAGCCACTTGGCGGCATTCGGCTCAAGGGGGTGCGGGGCGTAACCTATTATGAAACGGTCGGGATACCGCCTGGCCGCCCGGACGACGTCGGAAAGCGGCAGACCCGGATGATTGTTCCTGCCCGACTCGGTGTGGATCGGATTGAAGGCTTCGTCATAGCCGGCATCGCCTTCAGTCGGGTGGACGCACCATGTCAGCAGTATTGCCTTGTCGATGCCATGTTCGTCGAGGTTGGCGACCAAGCCGGCATCGTCTTTCCCGTGCCAGAAAACGTGCTGATGCGAATCTATCATGCGTATCGGTGATGACATTTTTATTATCTCCACTTTAGGTATATCAGAGCGTACGGATTATAACTCTATCCGACCTTGGCGGTCTTTGCCAATCAGGTCGATTGTTACATCGGGACCTGCATCTTTCAAGCAAGAACCGTAACTGCAAGCGGTTGAACGGGTAATCCGGTCTTCCGGTCTCACGGTCTTGCGGTTATACTGTCGGCCATGCCTGCGAACCTGACACCTGAATACGAAAAGTCTGAACGCCGGTTTCGCGAAGCCGGCGACGAGGTCGAGAAACTGGACGCCCTGCGCGAGATGCTCCGCACCATTCCCAAGCACAAGGGAACCGACCATATGCAGGCCGACATCAAACGCCGCATAAGCCAGATGCGCAAGGCCATTGATAAAAAAGGCCCAAGCAAGGGATTCGACCAGTTCCATGTTCCCAGAAACGGCGCAGGGCAGGTAGTGCTCGTAGGCCCGCCGAATACCGGAAAGAGTCAACTCGTCGCAACGACGACCAATGCCCCTGTCAAGGTCGCGGACTATCCATACGCGACGGCCCTTCCTGTGCCCGGCATGTGGGCTTATGAAGATGTGCAAATCCAACTGGTCGATACGCCGCCGGTAATGCCCGACCATGTTATGCCCGGGCTTATGGGAACGATTAATTTCGCCGACATAATCGCCGTCGTGATAGACATTTCGTCCGGACCGCTGGAGCAGATCGACAGCACCTTTTCCGTCCTGTCCGATCGCGGGCTGGAACTGTCGCCCCTGCCGTGTAACCGGCTCGATCCGGAAAATCCCCGCCAGCGAAGCGCACTTCTGGTGGCTAACAAGGTCGATCTGGTCTCTGCCGGCGACGTCGATGCGCTGCGTGAACTTTATACGGGGCGGCTTGAAATCCTTCCGGTCAGCGCCGCAAGCGGCGAGGGGCTTGACGTCCTGGGGCGGCGGCTTTGGGAACTGCTGGCGCTAATCCGCGTCTATACAAAGCAGCCGGGAAAACCGGTCGATAAAGACAGGCCCTACACGCTCGCGACAGGTTCGACCATCGACGACCTTGCCTCCGAAATCCACCGCGACCTGCCGGAAAAAATAAAATTCGCACGCATCTGGGGCGATGGGCGATTCACCGGGCAGCGAGCACATCGAAACGAAACCCTGCACGATAAAGACGTAGTGGAACTGCACCAATAGCAGGGATTAGGGACTTGGGATTAGGGACTGGCATGCCCGCTTTATTGAGGTTTGAATTGCTAAATAAACTCGCCACTCAGCGGAACGTCCCGCCGGGAAGGTCAATAAAGAGAGCGGGATTACAGGGATTTTAAGATTATGGGATTAAAAAAAGAAAAAAATCCCCGTAATCCTGTAATCCCTATAATCCTGCTATCTTTGTTTCCGTAGCGGCCGAAGTTTATTTTGCCACTCAAAGGTCAATAGTGAGCATGACGTCGGAAAGTCCGTATAATAAGTTGCTATGAACGAAACTGCGCTACGCACGTTATTGGAATCTGTCCGGTCCGGTGAAACGAACCTCGATGAGGCCGTCGAAAAACTTCGCCGCTTACCGTTTGAGGACATCGGCTTTGCGAAGGTCGATCATCATCGGGCAATCCGCTGCGGTTTCCCGGAGGTGATATTCTGTCCCGGAAAGACGCCCGAACAGGTCGTCGGGATTTTTTCCAAACTCGCCGCCGGCGGTGGCGAGAATGTATTGGCCAGCCGGGCTTCGAGCGAAGTGTATGCGGCCGTGGCCGAAAAGTTCCCAGCGGCTGAATATCACGCCGCCGCCCGTGTAATCACGCTCCGACAGGGCGAGTGCAAAAAACCTGTCGGGCATATCGCACTGGTAGCGGCCGGGACTTCCGACCTTCCGGTGGCTGAAGAGGCCCGCGTAACGGCGGAGATTGCGGACGCCCGCGTTACGACGCACTACGACGTCGGCGTAGCCGGCCTGCACCGCCTGCTGGGTGCGGCGGAGGACTTGCAGCGGGCGAAGGTCATCGTCGTTGTCGCCGGAATGGAAGGGGCCTTGCCGAGCGTCGTCGGCGGGCTGGTGGGCGTGCCGGTAATCGCCGTGCCGACGTCGATCGGATACGGCGCAAGTTTCGGAGGCGTCGCAGCCCTGCTGGGAATGCTCAACTCCTGCGCCTCCAACGTCAGCGTGGTCAATATCGACAACGGCTTCGCCGCAGGTTATATCGCGGCAATGATTAACAGGCAGGCAAGCAGGATCAAGGATTAGCACTTTATGTTTGACCTTTTGCTGTCTGACAGTACCCTTACTTTCTGACAGGGCCTTGTGGGTAAGGACTCGGACATCGATAAGGCTGGTGAGTTCGTTCTGCCGTTCGCCATAGGTTCGCCGGAGCCTGTTTTCCTGCAGGTTCGTGGCAGGTTTAAATGTGCCGGAGTGGCGGAATTGGCAGACGCGCGGGGCTGTCATCCCCGTATCACTAGCGTGATGTGCGGGTTCGAATCCCGCCTCCGGCACACTTTTTTTAGAATTAATTTGACAATACAGGTTATTAAAACGATAATGCTAATAGGCGCTAGTGATACGGGGACGAAAGTCCCGCCAACGCCGCCATGACAGGGCGGCGTTTCTTTTTAACCATTCTGTTTGGTTTTTGAATCAAATTGAGCGAAAATCCCAAACACATTAATATGAATACCCCTGAACAGGTGAATATGTTACCTGAACTACCCGCTCGTCGTCGGGAGGCGCATAAGGGCGATTTCGGGCGCGTGCTGGTGGTGGGTGGTTCACGCGGGATGATAGGCGCGCCGGCTTTGGCAGCCAATGCCGCCCTTCGAGGCGGGGCGGGGCTGGTAACTGTGGCTGTTCCGGAAACCGTGCAGTTGGCAGTCGCGTCGCTGTGCCCGTGCGCGACCTCGATCCCGCTCAAGTGCGACAAAAAAGGCGACCTTGCACCGCAGGCTGTCGGACAGATGCTTATCGCCGCTGAGGCGTCCGACGTACTGGCGGTCGGGCCTGGAATGGGGGTGTCGGGCGGGGCCGACAACATCGTCCGCGCCGCCATCGGCCAGGACAAGCCGGTCGTCCTCGACGCCGACGGGCTGAACAATCTCGCCCGCATCGACGGCTGGGCGGGCTTGCGCCGCTGCCCGCTCGTGCTGACGCCGCATCCGGGCGAGTTTGCCAGACTGACAGGCCAATCCGTCGAGCAGATTCAAGCAGGCAGGGAAGCGTCAGCCGTCGTTGCCGCTGAACAATGGACCTGTGGCACGGGCGTCCCGCCCGTGAGTGAAAACGAAAACATGGCCGAGACGTCCATGCCACGTAGCACGGGCGTCTCGCCCGTGATTGTTCTGAAGGGCGCCGGGACGGTCGTAACCGACGGCCTGCGTGTATTCATTAATAAGACCGGAAATCCCGGAATGGCCACCGGCGGGACCGGCGACGTGCTGACCGGTTTAGTCGCCGCACTTATAGGCCAGGGTCTGGATACCTTCGATGCCGCGTGCCTAGGCGTCCACCTCCACGGCCTGGCGGGCGACCTGGCGGCAGAGAAACTGGGGCAAACCTCTCTTATCGCTTCCGACCTGATTGACTTTCTCCCCGAAGCAATAAAAGCCTGGTTACTGAAGTAACCAGGCCTCCTATGAGAATCGTTGATGAAAAGATTCGTAATTTTGATTCTGACGACGGTTTGCCTGTTTGCGGGTGTTTCTGTGGGAGCACCACCGCGGATCGTCAGTTTCTCACCAGCGCTGACGGAAATCCTCTTCGAGATGGGCCTGGGCGATAATGTCGCAGGTGTAACGCGGTTTTGCCGCCTGCCCGAAGGCGTCAGCCGTCCTCGTCTCGGAGATACCTTTACCATCAGCGCCGAGGCGATCCTCGCTGTTCGGCCTGACGTAATACTCGCCCAAACCGACGTTGATAAGTTTCAGGGCGTCCTCGACATCAACCCAGCCGTGAAGGTCGAATCGTTCCGGCTTGAGACGCTTTCGGACGTTTCCGCTGCGGTCGAGCGTATCGGCGAAATTACAGGCCGGTCGGACTTGGCAAAGAGGCAAAACGCCGCATTTTCAGCGAAACTCGAATCGGTTCGCGGTCGTGTCGCCAACAGGTCCCGCCCGCGCGTGATTTTCGTAATGGGCACGGACCACCCGACCGCCGCCGGAGCGGATAATTTCATCGCTGACCTTATAGACGTCGCCGGCGGGGTGAATGCCGGAGCGGACGTTCCGGGCCGGACGCGATGGCGCAATACGCACATAGATGCAATCGCGCGGGTAAAACCGGATGTTATTATCTGCCAGGTCTTCGACGCAGCCCAGGCTGGGGACGCTCGGCGATACTGGTTGCAATGGAAGGACCTTCCCGCATCATCGGCGGGGCGGGTCTATGTGGTAACCGACCCTCGCTGGTCGATTCCCTCGACGCACCTGGCCGAACTGGCGTCGGACCTGGCGTACCTCATTCATCAGGATGTTTCGCAGGCCGCTCCGCCGACAATGTCGTTATGGCTGGCGTGGTTGTATCGTCTGTTGGCTGCGGCGATAGTGGGAGCGGCGCTGGCCGTCGGAGGGGCTGCGCTTCAGGGACTCCTGCGGAACCCGCTTGCCGAACCGTACATCCTCGGCGTCTCCAGCGGTGCGGGCGTCGGCGTACTGCTCGGTATGGCGGCAAGCGCATGGTACGCGATACCCGCCTGGGCGTCGTCGCCGGTGTTGGCCTTCGCGGGGGCGATGATTACCTGCGCGGTGGTATATGCGATAGCCCAGCGTCAAGGCCGGCTCGACCCGTACTCGCTTATCCTTTCCGGCGTAATCATCAATACGTTCAACGCCGCAATCATGCTGACGATTTATCTTTACATTGACCCGCACCGCATCGCCGACTTCGCCCACTGGGCGATGGGCCGCCTGCCCGATTCAATCGACGTTCTCTCGCTGTCGGTCTGCGGCTCACTCGCCCTTGTCGGGTGGGTCGTGCTGTTTATCAACGGATCGGCCTTCAATGTGCTTGGGCTTGGCGAGACGGTGGCGCGGTCTTCCGGCGTGGCGGTGAACCGCCTTCGGATTATAACGTTTCTTTGCGTGGGACTGATGACGGCGGCTGCGGTTTCGCTGGCGGGACCTATCGGTTTTCTCGGCCTTATCATACCGCACCTCTGCCGGATGGTACTTGGTCCCGAGCATCGCCGCCTTTTAATCGCCAGCGGTCTGGCGGGGGCGGTCTTCCTTATGGCGGCTGAAGTTCTCTGCCGATACGCAGGCCCGTGGATTGGCGTCAGTCTTATACCCGTCGGGATAATCACAGCCCTTTCAGGCGGTCCGTTTTTTATCTTCCTTTTGAGGCGGCGATTCCGGGAGGTGACGGCATGAGCGGCAAAACTCACATTATCGAAGCTCGCCGGGTCGAGTTCGCCTATCGCACGGGGCAGAATGTGCTGAACGGCGTGGACTTCACCGCAGGCGCCGGCAGACTGGTTTGCATACTCGGACCAAACGGTTCGGGTAAAACGACGCTGCTGCGGTGCCTGCTGGGGCAACTGAAGGTCGATGCCGGAAGTGTCCTGCTGGATTCCATGCCGGTCGGGAGTTACTCGCCGCGCCGCCTGGCGCGGATGACGGCCTACGTGCCGCAGTTTCCGGCCTCCGCCTTCGCCTTTACCGTCCGGCAGATAGTCCTTTTGGGACGATACGCCCACACGGGCGTGATGGGCCTGCCCGGCGAGAATGATCGGGCCGTCGCTCGCCAGGCGATGATTATGACCGAGACGCTCGACTTCGCCGATCGGACGCTGGAGGAACTCTCCGGCGGCGAAGCACAGCGGGTGATGATCGCACGCGCACTGGCCCAGCAGCCCGAAGTCCTCCTGCTGGATGAACCGACCGTCGGCGTCGATCCACAAAGCCGTGTGC
>CAYUYD010000033.1:0-13814 GCA_964449105.1 uncultured Planctomycetaceae bacterium
CACAGCCGGAAAAAAACGCTTGAAATCAAACACAGCCGCTGTATCCCTGCTAATTCTTCGAAAAGGATTTGACTTTACCCGGCGAGGGGATATGCTTGGGCCGTCGGGGCTGAATCGCTCCGACGACAGGCTATGTTGAAAAATATCACCACGAATTCGTGACGACCGGGCCGAACATGTCGAGACCGGTTCGGTCAATTTTGCTTCCGCCTTTGGCGCGTCGGAGTGGACAGGCGATGTTCTGCCCGGTGAATCGCCCGGGGCATTTCCCCAAAAGCACGCAATGGCTATGATTATAGTTAAATTACCTGACGGCAGCAGTATGCAATATGACGAAGCGGTTACGCCGGCGCGAGTGGCGGGAGACATCTCTGCCCGTCTGGCCTCGGCGGCGGTCGCCGCTGAAATAGACGGCCAGGCCGTCGATCTGAACGTCGAACTGACCGACGGTGAGCATACCGTCAAAATCCTCACCGACCGCGACGAGCAGTCGCTGGAGATACTCCGCCATACAGCCGCCCACATCTTAGCCCAGGCGGTCCGCCGACTCTACGGTAATACCGTACAATACACCATCGGACCGGCGCTGACCGACGATTTTCAGTACGGATTTTACTACGACTTCGACCTGCCCGAACCCATCAGCGCCGAAGACCTGCCGAAAATCGAGGCAGAGATGAAAAAGATTATCGGCGAAGACATCTCCATAACTCGGAGTGAACTGACGATTGATCAGGCCAGGGCGCGCTTTTCCGAACTATGCCAGGATTACAAGGTCGAGATGCTCGACGACCTGGCCCGTGAAGAAGGGGTGTCATCCGTAAGTCTCTATGAGCAGGGCGATTTTACGGATATGTGCCGAGGCCCCCATCTGCCGCGCACTGGCATGCTTAAAGCGTTCAAACTTCTCACTACCGCCGGTGCGTACTGGCGAGGCGACGAAAACAACAAGATGCTCACCCGCATCTACGGCACTGCCTTCTTCGATAAGAAACATCTCGCCGCCCACCTCGAACGAATCGAGGAGGCGAAAAAGCGGGACCATCGCGTGCTGGGCAAACAGTTGGGCCTGTTCATCATTAACGATACCGTCGGGCCTGGCCTGCCGCTCTGGCTGCCTAAGGGAACCATTATTCGAATGGAACTTGAAGGCTGGCTGCGGGGCGAATTGCTCAAGCGGGGATACCAGGCCGTTATTACCCCGCACATCGGGAAAGTGGACCTGTACCGTACCAGCGGGCACTACCCGTACTACGAGCACGGGCTTTTTCCCACAATGGAAATGGACGCCGGTCAGGCCTATCTGCTCAAACCGATGAACTGCCCGCACCACATACAGATTTACAAGGCCTCACAGCACAGTTACCGCGACCTGCCCGTCCGCCTGTCGGAATTCGGGACGGTCTATCGGATGGAGCAGTCGGGCGAACTGAACGGGCTGATCCGCGTCCGCGGCTTTACGCAGGACGACGCGCATATCTTCTGTACGCCCGAACAGCTGGAAACGGAAATCGAATCGTGCGTGGAACTGACCAAACTGGTCCTGGAGACGCTGCGGCTTGACGACTACCGCGTGCGGATCGGTCTGCGAGACCCGCACGGCGAAAAATATATCGGGAAGAGCGAGAACTGGGACCTTGCCGAGGAAAATATCCGAAACGTCGTCAGGAAGGTCGGAATGGATTACGCCGAAGAGCCGGGCGAGGCTGCGTTCTACGGCCCGAAGATAGACTTCGTCGTCAAAGACTGCATCGGAAGGGAGTGGCAACTCGGTACTATTCAGGTGGACTACAACCTTCCTGAGCGGTTCGATCTTGAATACATCGGCGCGGACAACTCGGCGCACCGGCCCGTGATGATCCATCGCGCGCCACTCGGTTCGCCGGAGCGTTTTATCGGCATCCTGATCGAGCATTTCGCCGGCGCGTTTCCGCTGTGGCTGGCGCCGGTGCAGGCGGCGGTCCTTCCTGTCAGCGATAAGTTCAACGACTACGCCGCCGGGGTGGTGTCTGCCGGCAGGGCGGAGAATTTGCGAATTGAGTCGGACGAATCGTCCGATAAAATCGGCGCGAAGATCCGTCGGAGCGTCATGCAGAAAGTTCCGTACATTTTCGTTGTCGGGCAGCGTGAAGTCGAAGCCGAAACCGTTTCCGTCCGCAAGCGCGGCGCCGGCGAGGTTGGCGCAGTCGCCCTGGCGGAAGCGATAAAATGCCTTGAAGTCGAAAGGGATTCAAAGGGCGACAAAGAGGCGTTCACTGAAAAAAAGTAGTTCGTAATTATCGACCGATTACGAGTTACCAATTACGAGTTACGAATTACGAATTACGAGTTACGAGTTACGAATTACGAATTACGAATTACGAATTACGAATTACATTAAGGAGAACAATACCATCGCAAAGGAACTTCGTCGCAATGATCGTATTCGTACCTCGCCGATCCGGTTGATAGATGCCGAAGGCAATCAGGCGGGCGTCGTCGAGACCAGGGACGCCATTGAAATGGCCCGCCAGGCCGGTCTGGACCTTGTCGAGGTCGCTCCGCAGGCCGACCCCCCGGTCTGCCGGATAATGGACTTCGGAAAGTACAAGTATGATCTGAAGAAGAAGCAGCACAAGGCCAGGTCGCAGCGCCGCGAGGCGGAGATGAAGGAGGTCCGCATCAAGACGCCGAAGATCGGTCGGCACGACCTTGAAATCAAGATCAACCACGCGCGCGAGTTCCTGAATCGCGGCGACAGGGTGCAGTTCACGCTTCGGTTTCGCGGGCGGGAAATGACACATCAGAACATCGGGCGGGAAATTCTCAACTCTGTCAAGGCCGCCCTGGAAAACGTCGCAAAGGTTGAACGGGATTTCAGCATGGAAGGACGCCGCCTGACCATGGTTCTCGTCTCGACGGTCGATCAGCGTCAGGCCAGCCAAAAAATCGCTGTAAAAACGGCCGCAAGCACTGTAAAAGCGGCCGAATCGGTGTCGAAAGTCTTGCCGACCGCTCCCCCTGATGGGGCAGGCTGACGGTTGCGGCTCGTAAGGCGATTTGACCCGTCATATCACGATTAACGGAGCAGGTAGGTCGAGGCATATTGCCCGACATTTTCGATTTTAATCGACAGAATGATATCGGGCAAGTCCCGCAAGGGATGCTGCGCATATGCCCGACCTATTCAACTTATTGATGTCGTTGCGGTATGTATGTCGGCAGGGCGGTGAGGTAATCGAGCAGTTCGCTCAGGGATGCTTCCGCCATGGCGATGGCGGTGTCGGCGGCGCCGTAGTAGAGGCGGACTCTGTCGCCGGCGCGGACCCATCCGCAGGAGAAGACCACATCGCTTACGTCTCCGGTCCTTTCGTAGGTTTCCTGCGGGCTGAAGAGCCATTCATCGCTTCTGCGGATAACTTTTGTCGGGTCGTTGCGGTCCAGCAGGGCTGCGCCAAGTCGGTAGATGCTTCCGGCTGCGGTCGTGCGGACGCCGTGATAGAGCACCAGCCATCCTTTCGGGGTTTCCATCGGCGGCGGGGAAAGGCCGATCCTGTTCGCATCCCACCATCCGCCGGATCTGGCACGCATGAGTATTTGCGTATCGCCCCAGTGTTTCAGGTCCGGGGAGAATGACATCCACATATGTGCGGGCACGTTTGCGGAAACAGGCCTGTGGATCATCGCCCATCGTCCGTTGAACTTTACGGGAAACAGGGCTGCGTCCTTGTCTTCAGGCGGCATGATCGGTCCGAAACGCTCGAATTTTCGGAAGTCGCGCGTCCGGGCCAGCGATACAAGCGGGCCTGCCTCGCTGTAGGCGGTGTATGTAATCAGATATTCGCCGGTCTCCGGCACGAATGTGATGCGCGGGTCCTCCACGCCCCAGAGTTCTTCGGGATGATGTTCAGGGTCGGATGGGAAGGTCGGTTCGGGGTCTATGTCCCAGTTTGAGATTCCGTCGGCGCTTTTTGCGACGGCCAGGTGGCTGATGCCCCGGCGGTCCTCGACGCGGACCAGCAGCAGCGTATGGTCGCCGAATTGTACTGCGGCGGCGTTGAAGACCGAGTTAGCGAGGTAAGGCCAATCATCAACGGTCAAAATGGGATTGGACGGGTGCCTGGTGAACAGTTCCCTGACGTTGCTGCCCATTTCGTTTCTCCCAGCCGGGACGGCTTCTTATTTCACGGTCGTGTCATTGGAGCCTACAAAAACGCCTTCATTCGCATCGGCCCGCCAGTCGGTCAGGTTCAATGTAACTTTATAACGCCTGATGCCACCGGTATAATACGAATTCAGACGCTCGCTTGCCAGGGTTTACGAGAATGGCTGTATCCGACTGACGCAAAAATTCCTGGGTGTTTTCGGCGGGTTTGTGGTATAATCAACATAGTGGCTCATTGCTCGATTTGCCAAAGAGGAGGATTTTCGATGAAGGCTCGCGCTCGCGCTGCCGTGCTTGTCCTGTCAGGGCTGGTTTTTTTGATAAATACATCGGCTCTCGCCGAGGACATTCACCTCCAGGCCGCAGGTCCTATCGGACTTGGATACGTGGGGATGTACTACGGCCTGGTCAATCCCGTCGGCGGCGCCTGGTACGAAGGCGAGGATTGGGAGGGTTCGCCTTCGACGACCTGGCTGGCTGTGGTGGATACGGGGGCCTCTGCCTGCATCCTGGGTAAATCGACGCAGGAGGCCTATGACGCCGGAACGCCCATTCCGCTTCAACCCCCTGATGTGAAGTTCAGCGACGTTGGTTTCGGCGGGACGGTGGATTTCGCCGTTACCCAGTCGGTGCAGGTAATGCTTGCGGGCCAGAAGGCTGCGGAGGGAGATACCGGAAATCCCGCCCTTTACAGCGCTTATAGTCCGGCCATTGCGATGGCTGCCGCTAGCGATTACATCGGCGGCGGCTCGATGGACTTTGACATCATCGGGACGAGCATCCTCCAGGGGCAGGTGCTCCAGGTGGACCCGCATCATCTGGAATTCCTCCGCTGGATGCTGATTACTATGGCGGGGTCGCTGGTGCAGTCTCCGCCGCCGCCGAGTGGGAATGTACTCTATGTACCGCTGACGATGCAGGACTTTTTCTCCGGGCCTCAGAACGTTGACGTCGGCGAGCACCCGATGCTGCCTATGAAGATTCGCCGGACGGCTGGGGACGTCTTCGCCGAGCGGCAAGCATTGTTCGACACCGGCTCACCGGTCAACTTCGTCTCGGAAACCTTCGCAGCCGAGGCCGGTATTGACACAAGCGCCCCGGCGGATTTGACGATTACCGTTTCGGGCGTCGGCGGTGCGCAGGAGATGCGCCCGGGATGGTACGTTGACGCCCTGGCGCTGAAACTCGACGACACGGACGGCGACCTGCTTATCATTACCAATACAGCCGTCTTCGTCATTCCCGACATGCCCGGCGGGCTGGACGCCATACTGGGAAACGGAATCCTCTCTCCCTCGTCCGAATTTACGGACACGACCGTTGCGGAGTGGTACGTCGATATGCGGGACGGCGGCGCAGCCTACCTTGTAGTGGTAATCCCAGAACCGACAGGGATTGTTCTGTTGATAGCAGCCTTTCCGTCGCTTCTCCGCCGCCGGCGGTCGGCGGGAACGGCTTCGGCGGGTTCTCCTCGCTGAGCGCAAAAGAACAGGCCCCCCGGTCGCGCTGCCGCACGGAGGGCCTGTATTCTTCGTATCGGCGAATCTACTCTTCGATCAGTCGCTTTTTTGGCACGTACCCGCTGAAGGCCAGGAAGCGGTTGGTGTTCAGCACCGGTATCTGGAGGGCGATAGCGGAGGCCTTTACCTGCTTATAGTACTCATACGTCTTCATTGCGTCGCTATACGCACGCAGGACTGCCGGTGGGGCGTCATCCGGCGGTTTGGGCGGTCGGGGCGGCTCATCGCCCATAATCACAAAATCGGTGTTGATGGAGATTGCATCGGCAACCTTTCCGCCGAAACTCTCGATCATCGTCCGTACCTGGCGGTTGGCGAGAGGGTCGGTCTTTCCCGTGCCGTACAGGTCAAATTCGCCTTCGACGACGCAATTGTAGGTTCGCGTGGAACTAAAGACGACATTGATCAGCAGGTCGCCTTCGATAATCGGGTCGTTCTTGCTTGACTCGACGACACGGCACTCGCTGGTGGTCGGTCCGACGTTGACAACTACGATCTTGGCTTTGGGCTTGCCGTCTTTGGGTATGCCGGTCTGGGCGGGAAAGACGCTGAATGGCAGACCTGCGGCAGCACGGTCTTTTTGCCCAAGGTCGATGTAGCAGATACCCTGCTCGATGAACACTTTGGCGATCTTGCCGGATGGTCTGCTCATGAGCAACTCCCCGACATCGCCGACCGGGCCCTTTAAATCGCGGACCATATTCGACAACAGGTCAACTCGGGCCTGGAGTTGCTGAATGTTTAGGTTCTTGCCGTCGAGTTCAGAGGCCAGGGCGTTGATTCGCTGGTCCTTCTGATTGATTATCGCTTTGAACTCGGCGTCTGCTTTGTCCAGTTGGACCTGCTTGTCCGCCAGACCTTGCTCATACTTGCTTTTTGCATCGGTCAGTTCCTGCTGGACGCCCGCCAGTTGTTTCATCAGGCCGTCACTAATATTGTTGATCGCCTTATCCTTCTCGGCTATTTCGTTCTTGAGTTCGCTGTTGTCCGATTTGCCCTGCTCGATTTGGCTGTTCAGGTCGGCGATCTTTCTGTCCATCTCCTTGATTGCCGATGACAGATTGGCATAGTCCTTGGCGTGTTCCAGTTTCAGCCTATGGTCTGCTTCTTCTATCGCCGCCTCCGGGCCGAGGATTCGGCCGGCCATTTTCAGGACCAAGTTGTTAATAGTTTTTTCCTTAACAGCGATTTCTTTGTCAAGTTTTAAGGATTTGGCCTGTTCCTTGATGAGTTCCTTTCCGCTTTCGTCGTCGCGGACGTAGAACAGCACCGCCAGTGTCGTCGCGACCAGGAACAGGAATGCCAACAGGATCACCATGTACGGGGGCCCCCCACGTCGCTGCACAACGCGAGCCATTGAACTACTCCTTACAATGCAACCGGTTAGTGTTATAACAGCCTCTGCGTTCAGGCAGTATCCTACCTGTACTTCGGCGAGTCAACATATTTTTCTGCATCATTCGCGTATGCAGTCGGATGTCAGCGAAACAAAGATCAGCAGGGATACAGGGGATGCAAGGGATTGTATTTTAAAAAAAACAAAAAAGGTTTTTATCCCCTGCATTCCCTGTATCCCTGCTATATTTTTATCGCACCACAAGCGTTGACCGCAGCGGAGTGGGGCGATAGGCTCTGAAAATCGTGGGAAAAAGTTTTTACATAATCGACGGGCACTGGCAGATATTCCGCGCTTATTACGCGCCGTTCCGGGACCTGTCAAGCCCTTCCGGCGAACCGACTCGTGCCACCTACGTTTTCACGACCATGCTGATGAAACTTATCGCCGAGCGGAAACCCGATTACCTTGCCGTAACTATGGACAGCGGGCGGGAGCATCTTGAGCGGACGCGGATTTATCCCGAATACAAGGCCAACCGCGACAAAATGCCCGAGGACCTCCCGCCGCAGATAGAGCGAATCACACAGATTATCCGAGCGATGGGCGTTCCGCTCCTTCAAAAAAAAGGCGCCGAGGCCGACGACATAATTGCCACTATCGTCCGCCGACTGGCCGGCGCCGATGTCCGCATTGTAATGGTAAGCCGGGATAAGGACCTCGAACAACTCATCGGGCCTGACGCCGTGCTGTTCGATCCGATGAAGGATGAAATTATAGACGCAGCCCGTCTGGAGGAGGTGAAGGGCTACCCGCCGGTCAAGGCCGTCGAAGTACAGGCCCTCTGCGGCGATGCGTCCGACAACGTTCCCGGCGTTCCCGGCGTCGGGCCTAAAACCGCCGTCAAACTCATCATGCAATTCGGTTCAGCCGAGGCTGTCGTCGCGCATGCCGACGAACTGACGCCGAAATTGGCGCAAAACATCCGCGCGCACGCCGATACCGTCGCACTGGCGAAAAAATTGGTAACGCTCACCGACGACGTGGACCTGGATGCGGACCTGTCGAAATTTGAATTCCACGGCCTCGATTCCGAAACGGTGCGCCCCATATTCGACGAACTGGGATTCCGCCGCCTGATGGAACAAATTGCAGGCCGGGACGCAACGGAGCGGAGTCCCCGCGATTCAGGGAAAAGCGGCGAAGATGCCGGTTTGCCGGGACTCCGCTTTGCTCCGTTCCTGCCTCCGTCCCTGCCTACGGGGCAGACGACGGCGAAGGATTTCGATTATCGCTGCGTCGATACGTCCAATGCGCTCGATGAATTGATGAAGGAATTGCGAGGCGTTACGCATCTCGCGGTCGATACAGAGACCACTTCGGTCAAGCCCACGTGGGCGGGGCTGGTCGGAATATCGCTGGCCTGGCAACCGGGGCGGGCGGTGTACATCCCCGTCGCCGGACCGCTGGGGGCGAAGGTGCTGGATGTCGAAATCGTACGAAAAGCGCTCGCCGGCGTCCTCGCCGATCCGAAAATCGAGAAGATAGGCCAAAACCTCAAGTACGACTCAATAGTTCTCGCGGCTGCTGGCATGCCCCTTGCCGGGCCGATGTTCGACACGATGCTGGCCGCCTACGTACTGGACGCCGGGCGGGGTTCCTTCGGGCTGGATTCACTGGCCGCCGAAATCCTCAATCACAAGTGCATCCCGTATCACGAGGTTGCCGGCACGGGGAAAAATCAGAGGAAGATGAACGAGGTCCCCGTCGAGCAGGTGTCTGTCTATGCCGCAGAGGACGCCGACGTAGCCCTTCGTCTGAGCGAGAAACTCCGCGCGGAACTGGAGCGCGAAGGGCTGACCGGTCTTTTCGAGAAAGTCGAAATGGCGCTGATGCCAGTGTTGGCCCGCATGGAAACCAACGGCGTTCGCGTGGACCCCGCCGAGTTGAACCGCCAGAAAATCGAACTGTCGAAACAGTCCGACGTCCTGCGCGACAGGATAATCAGCGCCGCCGGATGCCGGTTCAATCCGGATTCGCCCAAGCAGCTGGCAGAGGTCCTGTTCGATAAACTGCACCTGCCGGTTCTGAAACGCAAGAAGACCGGCCCCAGCACCGACGTATCGGTCCTGATCGAACTCGCCGCCCTGCATGAGGTCCCGCAACTGCTCCTGGAGTATCGCCAGGTTATGAAGTTGCTGAGTACGTACCTCGTCGGCCTGGGCGAGTGCATCCATCCTGCCACCGGGCGGGTCCACACCTCGTTCAACCAGACAGGCACTGCGACGGGTCGGCTTTCATCCTCCGCCCCGAACCTCCAGAACATCCCCATTCGCACCGAACTGGGGCGGCGGATTCGAGCCGCCTTCGTGGCAGAGGACGGCAACGTGCTCATCTCCGCCGATTACAGCCAGGTCGAACTCCGCATCCTCGCGCACCTCTGCGGCGACGAGACGATGATCGCCGCCTTCGACGCCGACCGGGACATCCATCGCATCGTGGCTGCGGAGGTTTTCGGCGTGCCGGCCGATGAGGTTACGCCGGAACAGCGGTCGCGGGCCAAGACGGTCAACTTCGGCATTATTTACGGGCAGACCGCCTTCGGCCTTGCAAAGACGCTGCGGATCGGAAGGGCCGAAGCGAAGCAGTTCATTGATTCCTACAGGGCACGTTTTCCGAGGATTCAGGAGTTCCTTGCCGAGTGCGTCGCACAGGCCAAAGCCGGCGGATGGGTCGAGACGCTGGCGGGGCGCCGGCGGCGGATTGAGGGCTTCGACTCGAAGAATCAGCAGCGCCGAGCGCTGGCTGAACGGCTGGCCATTAATTCGGTCGTGCAGGGTTCTGCCGCCGACCTTATCAAAATCGCCATGATAAACATCCACCACCGACTGGACGATGAGCACCGCCCGGCCAGGATGCTGCTTCAGATACATGATGAATTGCTCTTCGAGACGCCGGCAGACGCAGCCGAGGCCGACAGTGCGATAATCGTTTCGGAGATGACCGGCGCGATGAGGCTGAAAATCCCTCTCAAAGTCGATCTCGGCGTCGGACCGAATTGGCGCGATGCAAAATAAGGATAAGGCGAGCAACTTGTTGCTCGCGCCTACGCTATATGCTATGCTGCCGCGACAGGTTCCGTGTGCAACAAGTTGCACGTCCTACGACTACGACTGGGAATAAAGTGTGGAACAGGTATGAATTCGATAAAAACACCATGTCGTCATGAAAGGAGCAGTGATGGTTGCCTCTAAGAAACTTCTAGCCGAGGTGTCGGAGTTTCTCGCCGGCAGTCCCGTCAAGATGTTCGTCGGCGGCCAGTGGGTCGCGGCTGCTGATGGAGGAACGTTCGAAACCCTGGATCCCGGGGACGGCTCGGTCCTCGCCACTGTTTCCGAGGGCAGGGGCCCGGACATTGACCGCGCCGTTGAGGCCGCTCGGGAGGCCTACCGAAAGAGCGGGTGGGCGAGCATGCCGGTCAAGGATCGCGCGGCGATGATGTTCCGCCTGGCTGATTTGGTGGATGAGCATCGCGCCGTACTGGTCCAACTGGAGTCGCTGGATGTCGGCAAGCCCCTGGCCCAGGCCGAAGGCTTTGACATTCCCAACGTTGCCCAGAACCTCCGGTGGTATGCCGATCTGGCCGTTAACACGCCCATGAGTGTGCCCATTGACGTGCCAGGCTACGAAGCCCGCCAGGTGAGGTCCCCGTACGGTGTGGCGGCATTCGTTTTGCCCTGGAATTTTCCGCTGCTGTTGGTGGGATGGAACATCTCGCCTGCCCTGGCCGCCGGCAACACGGTCGTGATCAAACCGGCCGAGGACACGCCGCTGAGCACGCTGTACCTTTGCAGGCTCGTCGAAGAGGCGGGCTTTCCTGCCGGGGTGGTCAATGTTGTGCCTGGCTATGGTGAGACAGCCGGCGCGGCGCTGGCGAGCCATCCGGGGATCGATCGGATGGGCTTTACCGGCTCGCCGGAAGTGGGCCGGATTATCGGCGAGGCCTGTGGGCGGAACCTCGTGTCGGTGAAACTGGAACTCGGTGGCAAGGGCGCGGCGGTAGTCTTCGACGACGTGGACCCGAAGGCGGTGGCCGAACAACTCGTCGCGGCCGTCACGCTCAATACCGGTCAGGTCTGCTGCACGGCTACGCGATGGATGCTGCATGAAAAGATATGGGACGAGTTTGTGTCGGCGGCTGAGAAGATGATGGAGCACGTCAAGATCGGGCACGGGCTGGACCCGGATACACAGATGGGCCCGGCCGTCAGCGAAAAGCAGCGGAAACGGGTCCTGGGGTATATCAAGCGAGGCCTGGACGAAGGCGCCGAGGCAATCCTGCCCGGCGGGACGGCGAAGGTCGAGGGATACCCGAACGGCTTTTATGTCAAACCCGCCATACTTGCGGGCGGCCCAGACAACGTCTGCGCGAAGGAAGAAATCTTCGGCCCGGTGGCGTACCTGTTGAAATTCAGCGGCGATGAAGAAGAAGTCGTCAACCTGGTTCATCACACCCCGTACGGTTTGGCAAACAGCATCTGGAGTGCGGACCTGGATCGGGCCAATCGGGTGGCTGAGTTGTTGGTCGCCGGGAGCAGTTGGATCAACGGCCACAATCTTTTCCCTCAAGGCGTGCCGTATTGCGGCTGCAACCTGTCTGGATGCGGCGGCGGAGTGCTCGGCAAGGATACGTTGTTCGACTACTTAAGGCTCCAATCCATAGTGCGGGCGTCGGAGTAGGTGCCGGTCGTTACGGTGCGCCCCCCATTCTTATCAAGACGGGCTTAAGGCAAGTGCGGATAGTAGTTCCTATTAAACAGGTTCCGGAGACCAACGCCGTTCGTATGGACGAGGCGACCGGGACAATGATCCGCGAGGGCGTCGAGGCCATCGTTAATCCGCTGGACCTGTATGCCATAGAGATTGCCATTCGTCTGCGCGAGGAGCATAGCGGGGAGGTTATCGCCGTTTCGATGGGTCCGCCCAAAGCGATTACCGCCCTTCGGGAGGCGATTGCGATGGGGTGCGACTCGGCAGTGCTCATTTCAGACAAGGCCTTCGCAGGGGCGGATACGTGGGCAACGTCTTATGTCCTGGCCGGTGCGATAAAACGTATCGGCGGCTACGATTTAATCATCTGCGGCGAGCGGGCGACCGACGGCGACACCGGTCAGGTCGGGCCTGGCATCGCATCGTTCCTCGATTTGCCTGTCGCCACATACATCGGCAGGGTCGATGATGTCGGTCCGAAATCCTGCCGGGTTCACCGGATGGTCGAGGACGGATACGAAATACTGGACGTCGATCTCCCGGCTGTGCTTACCGTCGTCAAGGAGATCGCCAACCCTCGCCTGCCGACGCTTCGCGGCAAGCAGAAGGCCAGGAAGATGGACATCCCCACCTGGACGAGCGGCGACCTGGCCGTTGAACCGGATAAACTGGGACTGAACGGTTCGCCGACGCGCGTGGTGAAAATCTTCCGCCCCACCGTCACGCGGAAGTGCCAAAAGGTTACCGCAGCCGATGAACAGGGCGTCGAACAGGCTGTCGATCAACTTGTGGCGTTTCTGCAAGGGAAGGATTTGATGTAGTCCGCGGAGAAATGGCGGTTTGGAGAAGCAAATGAATTATTCGGGTGTCTGGATACTTGCCGAACAGGCTGGCGGAAGAGTGCAGCGGATCAGTTACGAATTGCTGACTCGCGGGCGCGAACTGGCGGAAAAGCGCGGGGCGGACCTGACGGTGATGATTTTCGGCCATGACATAAACGCCGCCGACCTTCAGGAGTTAATCGATTGCGGGGCAGACCGCGTGGTGGCGACCGAAGCACCGGAACTGGAGCACTTTCTCGTCGAGCCGTACTCCGCCTGCATGTTGAAGATAATCGAGGACTATCGGCCTGAGATTATCATCGCCGGGGCGACCTCCACCGGCAGGACGCTGATGCCTTATGTGGCGATTAAAGCCCACGCCGGACTGACGGCAGACTGCACGGTGCTTGACATCGAGCCGGAGACGGGAAACCTGCTCCAGACGCGCCCTGCCATCGGGGGCAATATCCTTGCGACGATTAAGACGCCCCTCCATCGTCCGCAGATGGCGACCGTCCGGCCCAGGAGCACCAAACCCGCCTCGAAACAGGCTGGGCGAACGGGCGAGATTATCCGCCTCAAAGCGCCGAGCGACTTACTGGCCAGTCGGGTCCGCCGGGTGGATTTCGAGCCGAACGCCGAGACCCACAGCCTCCAGGACGCCGACGTAGTCGTGGCTGTCGGCAGGGGGATTAAAAAGGGCGAGAATATCCCGCTGATGCAGGAAATCGCTGATGCGCTCGATGCCGCTCTCGGCGCGTCGCGCGACGTTGTGGATCGAGGATGGATGAGTTACCCCCACCAGATAGGGCTGTCGGGAAAGACCGTTACGCCGAAGTTCTACCTCGGCGCGGGCGTCTCCGGATCGATCCAGCACCTTGCCGGTATGCAGACAGCCGAGACAATCGTCGCAATAAATACCGACCCGGACGCGCAGATTTTCAACGTTGCCGACTTCGGAATCGTCGGAGACCTCTTTGAGGTCGTGCCGGTCCTGACGAAACGAATACGAGAGGAAAGAGACAGAGAAGAAAAATAGCGCCACAGAGGCACAGAGAGACAGAGATTTAAAGAAAAAGATTTTTCTGTTTTATACCTCTGTACCTCTGTGTCTCTGTGGCGAATTAATCTGCTTATGACGTCGCAGACTCAATACAACCCGGTAACCCCTGAAATCGTCGAGGAGTTGAAAAAAATCGTCGGCGACAAATACGTAATCTTCG
>CAYUYD010000034.1:0-13735 GCA_964449105.1 uncultured Planctomycetaceae bacterium
CGATTGCGCCAATCGGAATCGGAAGTGCCCGAAGACCCGCCCATTGTTTACCTCGCATCAGGCGTTCGGCCGCGAACTGATTGTTCGTCCAAGCATTTTCCTGCGGTGAAGGCTTTCTGATGCCTGCCAGGCCCGGTGCTTCACGAAATGCAAAGCTTTAAATACCCCTGATTCCTTCTGTTCTCACTGGAGAGTTACACCATGTACACGAACAATGATTACGGAATCAAGCCGCGAGGAGAATATGGAGATAGCTCGGCTTATGGGCTATCCTGGGCAAAACACAATGGGTTCGGCAATTACCGTCTTGCCGTTGCTTATCTTCAACGCGTTGACCGAATGCTCGAAAATATCCGCCAGCCATATGAAAAGGAAACGTTTGATATTCCATCGACTGTTTTTGCAAACCAAACCGCCGAACATGCGTTGAATTCCTATCACCTTGCCGGACTGATCCAGCATCGCCGCGAAATGGCAAAAAAACACCTGGCCGATATCAAATTCCGGCTGGATGACCTTCTCGATGATAAGTCTATCACCAAAATGCTCAATCTGGCCAGCGACAGCAATAAACTGACCAATATCGAGCGACAAATCCTTGACCTCGAAAAACAACAGCGGGACATACAATGCAGTCTCTGGAAGGACACGCTCGAACTGCAAAGCAGCCTTCTTCAGGAGCGAAGCGAATATCAGGCCACCAAGAGACGGGCAAGGTTCCTGGGAGGTGAGGGTTATGCCGTATGACCAAAACAAGGCCGGTAAGGTCAGAGAGCTTTGTCAACGTCTTCGCCCCATTATCGGCCAGCAGGCAGACAAAATCTGGCTGTCGCATATAATTGAAAACGAAACCGGCAAAAAGCAGATCGAAGATTATCTCGAACTGCTGGCGGCCAAGCATTTTTTCGGAAATCTGGATAGCGACGGTCCCGCTCTGGTTCCGCCCCCAAGGGAGGCTGCTGCCGGCGAATATCCCATCAGCGAGGTTGTTTACAACGGGCGGGAGCTATACCCTTTCGGCCTTCGCGAAGATGAATGGCTGCAGCACGTCGCGATATTCGGCAGATCGGGGGCCGGTAAGACAAACATGGGATTTTTGATTATTCAACAGCTTGTCGAAAAAAAGAAGCCCGTATTGATTTTTGACTGGAAGCGAAATTACCGAGACCTGCTTAATCTTCCCGGCTTTGAAAACACAGCGGTCTATACCATAGGCAGGACGATATGTCCGTTTTCGTTTAATCCTCTTGTCCCCCCGGCCGGTACCAATCCCAAGACCTGGCTTAAAAAGTTGATAGATGTGTTGGGCCACGCTTATCTCCTTGGTGACGGTGTGGCCTTCCTCATGCAGGAGGCAATTGATGGCGTCTATGAAAGAGCGGGCGTGTATTCCGGCAAGGTGGAAAAATGGCCGACGTTTCGGGACGTCCTTACCGCACTCAAGCAAAGAGAGAATTCAGGCCGAGAGGCGGGCTGGATGTCATCTGCATTGAGGGCCTTGGCAAGCTTGTGTTTCGGAGAGATGGATACGCTTGTTAACAAAGGCGGCGACAATATCGAAAAACTCCTGACCCAGACGGTCATACTGGAACTGGAGGCCCTTACGCAGTCCGACAAGGTCTTTTTCGTCCAAACGATGATGCTGTGGATCCATCATTACCGGATACATCAGGCCTCGCGTGAGATATTTAAGCACGCTATCGTGATCGAGGAAGCACACCACGTGCTTTCGGACGAAAGGCGAAGTCTCGCCGGCGGACAATCGGTCATGGAATTGACTTTTCGTGAAATCCGAGAATTCGGCGAGTCGCTTATCTATCTCGACCAGCATCCTTCACAGATATCCATGCCCGCTCTGGGAAATACATATTGCACGATCTGCTTTAATCTCAAGCACCGGACGGACGTAAGCGCCATGTCGCAGGCGATGTTGTTGAAAGACGACGAAAAAGACGTTCTGGGCAATTTGCAGATCGGCCAGGCAGTCGTGAGACTTCAAGGCCGGGGCACCAAGCCATTTTTGATATCTGTGCCGGAATTTAAGATCGAAAAAGGCAGCTTTACCGACGCCAGGGTCGTCAGTCATATGACAAAACTCGGCCTTATGTCAGTGCGAAACCAGCCCAAAACCGCACCGCTTGTTTTCGGTGACAGTTCCGCGCCAACGATATCGTCGGGAAAAGCCTTTCTTGCCGACGTGGCGGAATTCCCCGATTGCGGCGTGGCTGAGAGGTATAAGCGCCTCGGCCTCAGTGTGCGGCAAGGCCAGAAGATTAAAGACGATTTCATCGAAAAAGGACTGATCCAGGAACAGGTACAAACAACAAATAAGGGAAGGCTCAAAGTTATCCGCTTAACCGAACAAGGAGATCTTTCCTTGTCAGAATCGGCAAATCCGCAATTTGGTGCAGCGTGAACGGGCTTTCCTTCTTGCGGACATTTCCCCTATTCTCGCTAAAAAGTCCGTCAGCAAGCTCGGAAACGCCTATAGGAACGAGTTTCCCTTGAAACATTGAGTTTTGACCATTTAACCAATAGCAATAAATAGAGTGGAGTTTACGCGTCAGCCTGCTATCCAAACTGGCAGATCGACGCTAAATAAAAATACCCATTGGCCGAAAGCGGCCGCTCAACTACGATTGTCTTTCCATGACAACAAAACATTCTCTATGCCGTTTCAAACACAGCCCTACTTTATAAGGATTTCCGGCTACTCGTCAGTGACAGCGCCTTTTGGGAAGATAGGCATACAAACCAAGCCGCCACGCATAAACTCCACTCTCTCTTTGGAAAAAAACAAATCATAATTGTTTTTCCTCTCCGATCCTTACTTTAAAGGCAGTTATGAATTATGTTCCCTTATTTTCGGCGGCGAATACTTGCGGGAAAAACAGAAAAACAAATCATTTCGACCAAAAACAATGCGACATGGCTTTGCCGCCATACTGAAGAAAGAATGAACTCAGAACCAGGTGCAGACACGAAGAAGAGTGCCAGGGAGTACAGTAACAAGTGAAAAAACGATGGGGAGCGGATCACGTGACCCGCTCCCCAGGGATTCAGCCATGCACACTCGGGAGGCAGGCCGTGAAGATTTCCGGGCTGTCAGGGATTGTCAACCGTCAATTCGGCAGCCAGGAGGTTCAGTGTGATATCGGGGTCCACGGGTAGCCGCCGTAAGTACTTGGCGAACTGTGAGACCATCATCCCAGCGGCGATATTCGCGCAGAATATCGTCGTCTTGGCCGTGCAGGCGCCGGCGTAGGCCTCACCGGCGGCAAACAGCGTTGTCGGGTAATGCTTGCGGCTTGCGGGGTCGCAGGCTGTCAGCACGCGAAGAACCTCGGCGCTCATGCGGCCATCCGTGAAGAAGGCGGCCTTGTCCTTGACGGCGTCCCAGATGGCCCGGCGGATGTCGATCTTGTCCACAGCGCAGAATATGGCGGTGCCAAACTCCATGCTGCGACGGAACCGTTCGGGCAGTACCTGAATCTCCAGGCTGCTGTTGATACGCCGGCAAAGCTCGCCGGTGGCCGCAACCTTCAGGCGGCCAAGATCATCTTCCAGGTAGCCCTGGCTGGCAAGGTTACTTTCTTCCACGATATCGAAATCCACCAGTTGCAGCCAGGGCACGCCCATGGCTGCCAGTTGCAATGCCACCTGGCGGCCTACTGCTCCGACGCCAATAATGGTTGCCTTACACTCAGCCAGCCTGTCCGGCGGGACAATGTCCCGCTGTCTGCTGTATCGCTCATTAGTAGTCATATATCACCTCCGTTTCTTCCCAGAGATCAGGCCTTGCGGCCAGTTCATCCATGATCAGACGCCGCTCGGCGGGATCCATGGCTTCGAGTTCTTCCAGCCAGTCGTCCGGACACGAGTAGCCCGAAACGTCTTCTTTAAAGCCAAGGCCTGCCTGACTTCCAAAGGTGTTGGGCCACTTGTCGGCCTTGATGTTGGCCTTGTATTCGGTTTCCCAGGGAGTGTGGTCGCTTGGTCCGAACGGGCGGGAGTAATCTACTTCCACCGGAATGAGAATCTGGCCGCCCGGCCCTACACTGAATCGCAGGCGTGCGTAGCCCTTGCCGCCTTTGGCCAGTATGAACATTACCGCCCACTGGCAATTGCCGAAAACACGGCGGAAGGTTTCTTCGTCCGTGCAGCTGGGTTGGGGCGAATCACCCGGATGGGTATGGAGCCAGACACGGGCGAACTGCTCAGGCTTCCTGCCGGCGTCCACCTGATTCTCAAAAAAGTCCGCCACCGATTCATCGTCGAACATCACACTGGCGATGCTCACATCCTGCTTGATGGTTACAAAATCTTCCATCAAGAGCAGATCGTCTGCCGCCGAGATACCGAATCCGCCGATCTCGGTCTGTCCGCAGTCGCGGAAATACAGCAGTTTCGCCCACGCAGTCGGCGAGAACCGCAGCACCGGCACTGAGGGCGGCTGAGTTCGTTCACGCCGCGTCGATGCCGACTGCTCTCGCCGTGGCTCTTGCGGCCTCGCCGATAACGTTGAGGTTTCCATCGTTCGTGTCGCTTGTAGCGACTGTTTCTGTTGTTGCGTTTCCGTTTGAGTCATTTTCGTTCTCCTCATTTTCTTGGTTTTCTTCGATACAAAGACATTGTTGCTCATCCAGACAATTGCGGCACAAATGCCTGCCGCAGTCGGGACACTCTGTTATGCATCCCTGACACACCGGTTCTTCGCAGACACTGCAATTCTCCAGGCATCCGCGACACATCGATTCCTCGCATCTGCGGCAATAAGAGACGCATTCCTCGCAAAAATCATGCTCACAGCAGTTGCACCAGTAAACGTCGCCGCCTGTGACGTAGCCGCAGTCATAGCAGACGACGCCACTCCACTTATCCAGGGACACGTACGGCGAGTCGGGGTTGTAGTTGGTCAGAACGGCCCTGACCAAGGTGAAAAAGTCGCATATCCGACCCGATGCCAGCGCAGTAGTTATCGCCGCACCCGCATCGCCGGGGCAGAGGCCCTCATCACTGACGTGTGGATGCGTTACGCCTTCGTTGCTGGCCGCCGGATGTGGGTCCAGGGCAATGATGCGATAGGTGACACTTCGTCGTGTCTCCACCAGGCCTGGAACGTGCAGCTGGATCTCGAACTCGCCGAGATAAACATCGTCCAGTTCGATCGGTTCAGTAGTAACCGCCAGCAGCTTACCCTCCCTGTGATATTGCAGATTGCCGAACTCCCTTTCTGTCTGGATGAGTTCCTCATAGATGTCTTTGACTGAAGGGATTTTGCAGTTGTACTCCTTGACCGCTCGCTCTATTTCCTCGGCGTAATACGGGACGTCGCGAAGGGCCGCTTCAATCCGGCCTGCGACATCGGCTGTTGCCGCCGGCCATGAACGGGTCTCGCAGATTTGCAACTTCTGTTGAATAGTCTTTAACCGTTCCATGTGCTCGGCCAATGTGGCGCATTGCAGCCGGATTTGTCTTTGCTGCATTGTTTTGAGGACCTGTAATCGATCGCGAATATCGCTTGCGATCCTTACGAGTTGTCGCTTCGATAGATTCATGCTTAAAACCTTTCATAAAATGGCAAAGGGCATCCACCATAGATGAATGATGGACGCCCCTTACGCAAGCCTCAATTGAACAGATGGTTATGCAGCACGCGCACCCTCGATCTTTACGGGTGTGCATGTGATACGATCGCCATCCTGCAGGACGTACTCCCTGGAAACGGGTTGGCGATTGACGCGGATCAGGTAATCCACGGGTTGGCAGTCGGGCATTTTTTCACTGAAAAACTTATCGACTATCTTGCCCTCGGCAATGTCCACGTAGTCTGCATATCCGCCGCCCAGATTGTTGATAAAAAGCACCTTCATGATAAATCTCCCTATGTTGAATGTTTCAAAATTGGTTTTCAATACTCACGCTGTGATTTTGAATCATTTGTCGTTACAGCCTGTCTTGTCAGGCGGACTGCGCGCGGAGTGACTCTTCTGCATGATCAAATCCTTTCATTTAGGGGTTTCTTTGAGGGGGTTACGGGGGTGGTGGGATTAGGCCGTCCCAACGCTGGACATAAAAGTCCTTATGTTGATCTCAACATAAAGACTTGAACTTCAACTGGCTGACGGTGCAGGCATCGGTGCTGATGTCGTCCCGCACGCCCAGGCAGACCGGTTGGAACAGGCTGCCGCCGGGGTATGCATAGAGGTAGCGGACTTCCACGATGCTGCCGGCACTGGGGATGGACTGGTTAGGAGGGATGGTCACGTTGCCTACGGCGACCCGCTTGCTGCCGTCCAGCAGTTCCAGGGCGACGCTTCGCTTGGCCTTGTTGGGCTTGGCGACGATGCAGGAGGCCGTTGCTGTGAACTTCAGCTTGAGCTGGTCGCCGCCGCCGGCGGGCCGTCCGGGCGTGTACGGGGCGGAGTGCCGCTTGAACACGGCGCCCTCTCGGTTCTCGCGGCGCAACCGGGCCAGCATCGACTCCTTCTGTCCCGCCTTGGTGGTCGTCTCCGCCACCTGGAAAACATCTCCTGTCACGATGTCACAAAGGGCCTCGAACCGGACGGCGTACATCTGCTGCCGCAGGTCCACATTGTCCCGCTCCAGCAGGTCGAAGACGATGTAGGCGTCGCCGACGGCCTCGCCGTCCATGAGCCACTGTTTTTCGTCGCCGCCGATGGTCCCTGCTTGCTCAACAATGGGCTGCGGCAGGGCCACGACCAAACCCTTGCGGTTGATGCCGGTGACCTGGCTGCCTTCCTTTCGGATCAGGATGCGATTGCCGTCAAACTTCTCCTGCATCCACCAGTCATCATCGGCAACCAGTTGTTCGGCCTGCTCCTCGTCGATGGGGTTAAGGAGTTGAGGCAGGATGCCTGTGGCGAGGGCCTCTCGATCTGTGTCCTGATACGGCGTGCCGTCCTCGCCGGGCGTGTAGCCCTTGGCCATCTTCTCCCGCACCAGCTTTTTGTAGACCTTGAGAGCGGTCTGGTAATCCACTGGATTGGGCGTCTTGACGCCGGTCTGGAACGTGTTGCCCCGCCGGCCGAAGGCGAAGTTGACGATGAAGCTTTTACCCTTCGGTTCGATACCGGCCATGTACACCTTGTCGCTGCTGCCCTCACGGTAGTAGAGGGTAACACTGGGGCATTGATTTTCTGCTGTCATTTTTGGTCCTTTCTAAAAGGGGGTTGTGGTTGGTCTCTGTAGCTGTTCCGCCACAGGTTTACGCTAGAGAATATTATTCTTGTGTTGCTTGCAGATCTCATTGGAGGCCTGGCACAGCCTTTCGGCCTCTTGCAGACTGGCGACGTTGATAAAGGCGTGGTCGCTTATTACGTCGTAGCCGGCCCGTTGTATATGCGAACCTCCGCAGGCATCAACTTGGTTCATCTGTTTCTTCCACATCCAGGCACTCGCGGGCTGCCGACTCATCGGCGGCTGTGGGAAGATGAATTCCCACCTTGATCGGCCCCAAGGGGCAGTTGTGGTCGTAATACCAACATGGCTGGTTGTCAGGGTTGTAAAGGGACTGCTTGACATCCTCCGCATCCTCGGCCATGCAGGCGACCCGCATCGTTACGACGCGGGTGCAAGGCTGAATCGTGGTCGGCTTGCCGACCAGTTCCAATTCCCTTTCGTGCTCCAACACGTACTGAAGGACGTCGTCCCAGTCGTGCTCCGGTTCCTCGGGGTTCTGTCCAAGCAGAAGTGTGAACTTCTCCTCATTGGAGAAATCCACGATGGGTATGGTCTTGGGCCACTCCAGGCCGCCGTCGCCCGTTTCAATGGTATGGCAGAGGATGGCTCGGGCCGTCAGTGAAATCACTCCGGTGTCCGAGCCGTAACGCACCAAAACTAGATTCAAATCATTGATGTTCATAATGTTCCTTTCATAAAATGTTTACAGGGAGGATGGCTCGCGATGCCGCGAAGAGTTCCATGAATATTCGCACCCCGCCGAGTTGGGGGGGGGAAGGAGGCTTCAACGTGGGGTATTTCCCAGGCAACGTGAGCAGTTTTCCGGGGAGGGTTCAAATTCCCTGCATGCATCGGGCCGAGTGGCGTATATGGAACACAGGTTATCGGTGGTTAAAAAACCGCACCTGATGCCCGGCACAGCCAGTATGAGGCATTTCAACCCTTTGCGCCAGTCCTCGTCGTTTGGGTCGGGGCGGTAGCGGTCGATTGATCTTTCCAGCAGACGAGGCTCGCGGCGCAGGTCCCCGATGTAAGCCTCCACAATCAGCCCTCTGCAACAGTTGCCGCACTTTCGGCAATGTCCCTGGGCTCCACCGCCTTCATCGTGGATGGGGGCGGGCGTGTTTTTATTGTTCGCTTTCGACATGGGGACTTCTCCTTCGGTAAAATCTTCCCGCGATGGGATTGTCACGACAGTCGCCCTTTCTTTTATGCACCTGCGCCCCCTTCTTGAACGTCGGTTTGGGCGGCAGCTTCGGTTTCGGCGGGACCTTGAGCCTGAGGGCCTTGGCCTCTCTCCGCATCCACAGGGCCAATCTCTTCCAGTCCTTTCCGGCTTCCTTGAGCTCGATGCCGTGGATGTACTTCAGGGCATTGGCCAGTTCCCGCCTGAACGGACCTTCGCCGGCATCGCTATCCTCGTGGGGATTCACATCCTTGTTCTTCTTCGAGAGTTTTCGCCGCCACGCCGGGCGTCCGCCGTTGAGGAGCCGGCAGACCTCCACGGCCCGCAGAAAAACTGCCGGAGCGTCGTCCTCGGCGACATCGACCCATGAGCCACCACGACGCCGTTTGGTTTTGCCCTCAACCAGTTGACAGCTGGAGACATTCCCCGCGAATTGCAGGCTGAGCCCATACTTGCTTCTGCGCCATGCGGCCTTCAGCATCGCTTGAAACAGGTAATTCACCACCTGACCGGGCAGCTTTGGCTGAAGGAATTTATGGACCTCGGCCGTCTTGGTCTTCCACTGCCGAATCCTGAGCGTTCGCGGGTTGTACCTTATGAGGTAAGCGCTGCGGCTGGAACGGGCCTCCACTACGAATCCCTCCCTGGCCAGGTCCGATCTGCGGCTCAGTTTATCGAAAGTCAGGTTGCTCACCATGACCTTGTCGTACAGGGCGCATGCGGCCGCGAGGGTTTGTAGCGTGGCCATGTCGTCCTTCAGCCGCGGATGGCGCTCAATCTCCCATGACGAGCTGGATCTCCTGGTGACCAGCGAGCAATCCGCCTCCGCCGGATACCGCCCCTCCAATGCCGCTTGTATGGCCTCTTCGCTATCGGCAAAGAGTACTTCATCCGTAGGATGCCCAAGCATCTCATTGATATCGCGCGAGATCCGCCACTTAGGAACATAGGCCGAGCATGGCGGCTCGATCAGATAGGCGCCCACGATTGGTCCGGATTTCCTGCTCCCGTAACCTGCATCTTCTACTTCACCTTCCCGCTTGTATTTCACTTCCTGTTCAATCTGCATGTTGTTTCTCCCAAATAAGAACGGCCTGGCGGACCTGCGTATGGCCCGCCCGGCCGTGACACTACACAATGGATCTCAAACTAAATGCTGAAACGCTCTTGTTACTTTTTCTCTCCTGGGATGGCAAAGCCCGGCAGGGCCTTGAGGCCCACCCTGGATATCTGAGCAAGCAGCAGCCTGCCCTCGTCGGTCTTATTGAGCGCCTGCTCGGCCAGCTTGGCCCGGGCCTCGCGCTCCACGCGGCCGATGTTGCCCAGCCGCTTGTGAACCTCGGCCAGGTTGTTGGTTCGCTGCTCAACCTGCTTGCGGAGGTCGCGGATGTTCCTGAGAACGTCCTTGCTGTCCGAATCGAACGGTACAGGCACCTCGACATTGGAGTCCGAGTTCCAGTATCTATTCGCGGCCTGGCTCTTGCTGATCAGTTTAACCGTCAACTTGAACGTCTGTTTGGTCTCGTCAACGCCGATCAGCTCGGTCTTGACGTCGAAGGCGCCGAAGCCGGCGTCCTTCAGTGCCAGGGCGGCATTGCGAACCTTCGCCGGATCGTAGCTCTTCGCAGCCGTCTTTGCGTTGTCCTGGACGGCCTTCTCGCCCTTTTCGATGTCCGCCCGGAGGTCCTTCAGTTCCTCAGTCAGCCGGCTCCTGGCGATCTCCATCTGCTGCTCGTACAGGGTCGTGGCGATGGCCACCACGTCCGTCTTGTCCACGCCGCCCATCAGCGGCATCAATCCTTCAGGATGCGCCGGTCGAACCTTGGCTAATCCCGTTCCCTGTGCTACTTCTTCGTTTTCCACTATGTTGTTGCTCTCAGTCATGTGATGCTCCTTGTGTAAAAAGTTGTTATTGAAATCCTTACTCACGATGTATCTATCCGTTCTTCAAAAACTCGTTGGCAGGATCGGGCCATGCAGCGGTTGCGCTGCTGGGGCGTGAATTCCTGGCCCGGATGAGCGCCTGCAACACGGCCTCGACGTCTCTAGTCCGCCAGGACGATTGGGGCCAGAGCAGGCTGGTGCGTGATTGGTTCGGTATTCATGGCCTTGCTCCTCTGGAAAAATCCTTCTCTCTCATCTGTTCGCACAGATCGAGTTTGACCTTGCCGTTCTTGACAATGAACCTGCCCTTGAAGGCCATACCGCCTTCGCTGTAGGTCAATTTGAAACGGAGCTTGGGGAACATCTTCGAGATGCGCTTGAAAAAATCGGTCGGAGGGGCCCAGGCCGTCATGAACCAGTAGCCGACTTCCGTATCGTCGTCGGGGGCCGTGGTCATCTCGCATCGTTGATTACTTACGCCCCATTTGCAGCCCCAGTGGTTGTTTTCCCAATCGTAGCCGCTCTTGCAGCCGTCGATCAGGGGTAAATTCTTCTCGTCTTCTTCACTTGCGCCGTACGTCCGCCGAAGAAGTTCGTCTGGGACAGGATACAACTTGTGGAAGCACAGGATTTGTTTCTGCGGTGGCTCCTTGTTTATCCCTTCGACACTGTAGGGTTTATATTGCGGGCCGGCGCCCTGTACCCCTTTTACGAACCGGTCAAGTTCTTCTGCCGGGCCGGTAATACTCAGATTGTTTTCGCACCAATTAGGCATGATTTGTACTCCTTTCTGCCCCTGGGGGGTCTTTATTCCTGAACGTTGTCTTCGGACATATCCACGGTCGTGGTATTGCCCGCCGGGTCAATGATATGCAGCACAGGTCGGAGCGAGTTCGAGTCCGACATGATCTGATGTGTGAATTCAGCCGCCTCGTATGCTTCGGGACCGGGTACATCGACGACATAGACCACGCGCAATAACGGCTCTTTGCTGCCATCGTCGGGCGGCGCCTTGATGATCAGGCCCAGCGGCGGCAAAGAGACGATACAGGCGTCGCTGCTCTCTTCGGGTGGCTGGATTTCCTCTTTGTAACTGCCGTCCTGTTCGACGCATCGGTACTTGACGGCGCCGCACCGCGAACATCGGAACCAGTATTCCGTTCCGCAGCCGGTCTCCGGACCGGGAGTGTCCTGCCAATCGTGCCGGCAGGTTTTCCAGTCAATGGGCTTTTCATCGATATTGATCCTCTCGCACAGGCGACCGACTTCGTTGAAATCCAGCGGTTTCAGGCGGCAGGCATCGGTTGCGATGTCTTTGATGGCCTGGTCTGAAATATCTGCGGTGCCTTGAAGGTTTTCATCCTGATGAAACCGCAGGCTGGCCAGAATGGTCGCCAATTCACGTTCGTTGACGCTGATGCAGATGGTTTTGCTGATTGCAGTCATAATGATTCTCCTAATTTTGGGGTTAATTGTTCCTGGTGGACGATCTCGACGCTCAGGTTCTCATCATGGGTTTCAAGCCAGTCCCGAACAGTTTGAGCGTTGTTGGGTCCTTTATATTCGTGGTACTTCCTGAGGTAGGCCGCGAGTCCTCTTTGGGCTGCAGTCTCATCTGGATATGCCCGAACGTGGGCTACAATGCCCCTGTCAGCCACAGCCAGTATCCAAAGCCCTTCCTGCAGCGCGATCATGCTGCCGTGCTGGACACCCCACGTGTACGCCTCTTTGCAGGTGGCACATAGGGTTCGCATCCGGTCTGAAGGTTTGGCAACCGAGACCGCTACCTCAATGAAGGCCGGGGCCTCGCATAATGGGTTTTCGCAGTACTCTTTCATTGGTTCACTCCTTTCGTTGTCTATATGTTGATCTTGCCGAGTAATTGTTTGGCAAACTTGCGGTCGGCCTTGGCCCGGTTGACGCATGTCCCCAACAACTCAAGCCTCTGGCTGATGTCGTCTTCAGCCTGCCTTGTTATTGCGTCCTTATGCCTGTCATATTCCTGACGCATAGCGGTGTTGAGGTCGTCGTAATCGCTGTTCGCCCCGTAGTTCCGGATTGTGTAGGAGCAGAATTGCTCGAAAAACAGCTCCGTATCCTGCCCCGCCTGGAAATACGTGGAATAAAACCCGCCAAGGTTATAGTGGGCGATAAATCCACAGTGCAGATGCAGGTGTTGATAGAGCCGTTTCGGAAAATGCTCCCTCTTCAGCCCGTGCCGAAGAAAAGTCTGCCAGACCTTCAGTACCAACTCTTTATCCCTTGCTGTCATGAATTGAGTGTCTGTAAACATGGTCAATCACCTCCAGACTTGGGTTCTTTGAACATTTCAGGCGCGATCTCCTTCAGCGTCTTGGGCTGCCAGTAGAGGTCACGTTCGATCGGCAGGCCAAGCGGCCCACGAACACTTTGCATCTCGGAGAGGCTGAAATAGCCCAACTCCTTTTCCATGCCGTCAACCAGGCCGAAGAACCTGTCCGTTCCATCGAATTCCGTGGCGTAAAACGTCCACGAACTGTCGGGCGTAAAAAACTTCACATACGCTACTGCCTCGCCGCCTTTGCCGTCCTGGGCATAGAGTGCGGGCAGTTTCTTGCGGATTTCCTGTGTCAATAGTTTCATCTCCACGTTCCTTTCTGAAATGACTGCCTAAGAAAAACGGTGCGGCACCGTGCTGCACCTGTCATAAGTCTCGAACTTCGCTACGGATGCGACGAAAGCCTGTGAATTACGGACTATCCTTCCGGCCCAACGTAAACTTCCGGTTGCAGGATTTGCATACCGCCAGCGGACGATTGCCCAAGGTGGCGGTCTTGCGAGTCCCCTTTCGAATCGTGTGATTCGATCCGCAATAAGGGCACTTTGGTTTTCTGCCTCGTTTCATTTTCATCACCTCCTGGATGAACGAGGCCTCGGGGCTTTATAAAGGTTTGCTCACAGGCGGATCGCCTATGGTTTGGGCGTGCGGGTGCTTTCGATGGCGCCGTCTGGAGTAGTAGAATCCGGCCTTTTGCCAAGGAGATAGTTATAGGCCTTCTGTAGCGCTGCTATCGCCTTGGGGATATCGTTGATGCTCAGGCTGTTCGTTCCCTGCCATTGGCCGGCTTTGTCGCGATAGCGGACTTCCAAGATAACTTTAGGCAAAGGCACGGCCTTGCCCTGGTACTGGATGACGTTCTGGAAAATCACAGCACGGACTGCCCCCATTTTGAAGGTGATTTCAGGCTTGGCCATATTAAGTTTCCGGTTATTCCTCCTATCGATTGGATATACCAATCCGTTACGATCGACAAGACGATAGCGATTAATAAACCTTTCGGCTCCGCGCAAAGACAAGGCGGTTCCAAAGACACGCCAATCGAATCGTGGCGAGTGTTCCTGGAACCGCCGATGTAGATATCCAAGGAGCCGAAAAAACCGGCAAAGCCCGACGTGAACCTTGTGGGCTGGGGAAATGACCTG
>CAYUYD010000035.1:0-13584 GCA_964449105.1 uncultured Planctomycetaceae bacterium
CCATCAATCCTGCCATATCAATTATAGTGTATCTCCCTGCAATTTTCCAATCAATCCGGCGAACATAGCACAGGGGATTTTGTGTTCGTCGGCCGTGGATATATAATGCAATAGAAAAAAGGTGGGACTCCGCTTCGCTCCGTCCCAGCCTACACCAGGTCAAGGGAGAAACTCAGATATGAAAGTCTTCAGCAGGAAAGTCGAACCGAATGCCGATGCGTTCCTGTCCAATCTTCGCCGCGAAGGCACGCCACATCGCGTCCATTACATGGAACTATTTCTGGACGATGAGATTCAGGAGGCTGTCTGCAAACGGTTTGACCTGACAGATGGACTCAGCCAAGCCGATCCCTACTTTGCGGAAAAGCGACAGATCGCCATTCAGCGGTTCCTCGGATACGACTACGTTTATGTCATTCCCGCATTGGAGATGCCCGTCCGGCAGGTTACTACAGCAGACACGGCAGAATTGGCACGCCGGGGCGGTCGGACATTCCAGGACGAACACAGCGGGCCGATTATGTCGTGGGAGGATTTCGAGAAATATCCCTGGCCCGACCCGGCGACTTTCCCGTACCGCTCATTGGTATGGTACGAGAAGAACCTCCCTGACGATATGTGTCTGGCCCCCAACGGCCGTGGGCACTTCGCTGAGTATCTCACCTGGCTGATGGGCTATGAGACGCTGTGCTTTGCCCTGTACGACAATCGCGACCTGGTTTCGGCCATCTCCCGAAAACTACTGGAAACCTATCGAGAGGTTACGGAACGGCTGCTCTGTTACAGTTGCACCAAGGTCATTCTGGGTAGTGACGATATGGGCTTTAAGACCGGTACGCTCATCTCGCCGAACGACTTGCGAGAGTTCGTCCTTCCAGGCCATAAAGTCCTGGCCGAGATGTCCCACGAAGCCGGTCGGCCCTATCTGCTGCACTCCTGCGGGAATCTGCGCGAAATCATGCCGGATCTACTGGATGACGTGAAGATAGATGCCAAGCATAGTTTCGAGGATACTATCGAACTTGTTACCGACGCCAAGGCCGACTACGGCAGCCGCATCGCCCTGCTTGGCGGGATTGACGTGGATTTCCTCTGCCGGGCCGATGAGCAGGCGATTCGAAAGCGCGTCCGCGAAACGCTCGACGTGTGCATGCCGGGCGGCGGATATTGCCTCGGAACGGGTAATTCCGTAGCCAACTACATTCCGCTGGACAATTATCTGATCATGCTCGATGAAGGCCGACGTTACGGCGGTTGAGTAAATCATCGAAACTTCGTCCCATCCTACAGTTTCCCGACGACCGGCAGTTCGCCGACCAGTGGTGCGGCGTAGTTGCGGAATTGTTCGGTGATTCCGTTACCGGCCTGGTTGATGTATTCGGGCGGGAGCAGTTTGATCTCCCGCGCAACATCCTTGAGTTCCGCACGGAAGCACTCGATGCCATAGTTGTCGCCGTCGCCGGTTCGCCTGAACGCCACCGAACCGCTTGGCTGACCCTCGGCTGCGTATTCCACCGCCGTTCGACCGGCGAGCCGCGCCTCGGAACGATCCACCGGAGAGACGGAATCCGGATAACTCCGCTGAAGGTAACCGAACGTATCGGCGCGAACACGGAGTTTTTTCTTGCCGAATCTGGCGGCTACTTCGGTCTTGGCGAGGTTGGCGATGCAGTCGCCCAGCATGCCGCTGCCGGAGAGTTGAAGGTTTCCGTGCCCGTCTCGTTCGACTTCGGCTCCGTGCGCCATTTTGACTATCTGCTCGCTCCAGCATTGGCCGTTTTCATCGACGATGCCTTCGGAGACAACCACCAGGCACCGCCCCAACCGGCCATAGACTTCCGCTACGTCGTTGACGAACTGCTCTTCGGAAATCGGCGATTCGGGCACGTAGATCAGGTGCGGCGCATCGGTTTCATCGCGGCGGGCGAGCATACTTGCCGCCGTCAGCCAGCCGGCGTTCCGCCCCATGATTGCGTCGATTTTTATTCCGGGCAGCGACGCGTTGTCCAGTCCGTCGCCTATGACGGCATGTGCAACGAACCTTGCCGCCGAACCGTAACCCGGACAGTGGTCGGTGACGCGAAGGTCGTTGTCGATGGTCTTGGGAATATGAAAAACACGAAGTTCGTACCCGGCTTCATCGGCCATCTCGCTGACAATCCTGGCAGTGTCGGCGGAATCGTTCCCGCCGATATAAAAGAAGTACCGCACGTCGTTTTCGGCGAAGGCATCGAAAATTTTCCGGCAATATTCCTCGTCGGGCTTGTCGCGCGTTGATCCGAGCGCGGCACAGGGCGTATCGGCGACCCGACCGAGCAGATCGGCGCCCAAGCCGTTCAGTTCGATGAAGTTTCTCTCGATAATTCCACGTACGCCGTAGCGTGCGCCGAAAAGGCGACCGATTTCGCCGTATTTGGCGACAGTCTCAATGACACCGACCAGCGACTGGTTAATCACGGCGGTCGGCCCGCCGGACTGACCGACGACCGCATTATTCCTGGATTTTTTACCCATGTACATTTCTTTCCATCGTTAAACCGGAGAGCATTTCACGTTCGATAAACGCTGTGTTGTACTGTCCCTTCTGAAAAGCCTGATGATTGAGTATGTCACGGCAAAGCGGAGCCGTGGTCCGGGTCGGATAGATGAAGAACTCATCCAGCGCCCTTCGCATCCTGCTGACGGCTTCGTCCCGGCTTCGACCGTGGACGATTAACTTGCCGATGAGGCTATCGTAAGCGGAAGGGATTTCGTAACCTTGATAGACATGACTGTCCCACCGCACGCCGAACCCGCCGGGCGGGCCGAACGCCTCAATCCGCCCCGGTGAAGGCCTGAAACCGTTGGCGGGGTCCTCGGCATTTATACGACATTCAATCGAGTGCCCGTCGAGGGATATGTCTCGCTGACGTAAATCGAGCGGTTCGCCGGCGGCCAGTTTGAGTTGCCACTTGAGAAGGTCCTGACCCGTTACCATTTCAGTTACGGGATGTTCGACCTGAATGCGCGTGTTGACCTCAAGGAAGTAGAATTTGTGATTTTCCTCGTCGAGCATAAACTCGACGGTTCCCGCGTTGTGATAATCGGCTGCTTTTGCGATGCGTATCGCAGCGTCGCAGATTTCCTCACGCATCCGCCCGTCCAGATTCGGCGCGGGTGTTTCCTCGATGACCTTCTGCCGGCGGCGCTGGAGCGAACACTCCCGCTCGTACAGGTGGACGAGGTTTCCGTGCATGTCGCCGAGAATCTGCACCTCGATGTGGCGGAAATTCTCGATGCACTTTTCCATGTAGAGCCGCCCGTCCTTGAAACTGATCTCGGCCTCCCTCTGCGCCTGTTTGAAGAGCGATTTAAGCGTGGCCTGGTTGTGCGCGAATCGGATTCCGCGTCCGCCGCCCCCCGCCGCCGCCTTCAGCACCACCGGATAGCCGATCTTTTCAGCGACAGCGACGGCGTCCTGTGCCGACTCAACAACCCCGGCGCTGTCCGGCGCTGTCGGCACATGGGCGGACCGCGCCATGTCCTTGGCGTGAATTTTGTCGCCCAGCATCCGCATGCTCTCGACGCTCGGTCCGATGAACTCTATTTTGCAACTCCGGCAGACTTCGGCGAAGTGCGCGTTTTCAGCAAGGAATCCGTATCCGGGATGGATCGCCTGCACGTCGGCGAGTTCGGCAGCGGCGATGATCCGGGGGATGTTCAGGTAACTGTCGATCGCCGGGGCAGGACCGATGCAGATGCGGTCGTCGGCCAGGCGAAGATAACCGGCGTCGCGGTCGGCCTCGCTGAAAACAGCGACCGTCTCGATACCGAGTTCCTTGCAGGCGCGGATAATCCGCAGCGCAATCTCGCCGCGATTGGCTATCAAAATCCGTGAAAACATTATCGCCTTCTTCCTCGAAGCCCACCTGTGATCAGGAAGGCCTTATCCTAAAGAGCACCTGTCCGTATTCCACCGGCTGGGCGCTCCTGACGCATATCTCGGCAACTGCACCGGAGCAATCGGCCTTGATCTCGTTCATCACCTTCATGGCCTCGATGAGGCAGACGACAGTATCTGCGCCCACGCCGGACCCGATACTCACATATGGCTCCGAATCGGGACTGGCGGCGTTATAAAAAGTTCCCACCATGGGACTTTTAATTTCGATGAGGTTTTCCTCGATAATGGCGGGTTTGACGCTATCTGCCTTCCCATCCGAAGGCACAGCCGCGGCGGGAACCGGCGCTGCGACAATGACCGGTTTATCGTCAGCGCCTCGCTTCAGTTTAACCTTGTTTTCCCCGTCGCTGACGTCAAGTTCAGCCAGGTCGTTATCAACCATCAGCCGAACCAATTCCCTGATTTCATTAATATCCATGATTGTCCTTCTATCTTTTCCGCTGTTCGCCTTGCCGTTTAGCGATGCTCATTTATTGCAGCACCATGCTTTCCATACTGCGGCTAAGCGTGCTGAGTCTTTCCGCCCCGCCGGGGACGACCGCCACATCGTCTTCGATACGAACGCCGCCGATACCGGGCAGATATATCCCCGGCTCGACGGTAACCACCATTCCGGGCTGGAGGACCTTTCTGATCTTCCGCCCCAGGTGCGGCAGTTCGTGGACATCAAGTCCGATACCGTGCCCCAGCCCGTGCGCGAATGCCTCACCGTATCCGGCAGCGGTGATTACGCCCCTGGCCGCCGCATCGACCGATGCGCACCTGACACCGGGGCGGATCGCTTCGATGCCCGCCGAGAGACCCTGAATCACAACCTCGTAAATCCGTGCGATTCGAGGCGGGATTCTACCGATAAAAACGACCCGCGTCAAGTCGGAGCAATATCCGTTCACCACCGCGCCGAAGTCAATCAAGACGGCGTCGCCTCTGCGGATTCTCCTTCCGCCGGGGCGATAGTGCGGCAAGGCAGAGTGTGCACCGGCTGCCACGATAGTCTCAAACGACGCGCCCGAGGCGCCGCCCTGCCGCATAAGGTATTCCAACTCAGCCGCTATCTGCCTCTCCGTCCGCCCGACGAATTTTCGCGCCCCACCGGAAATCAAGGCCCGAAAGGCCCTCTCGGCTACGCGAACGGCCTTGCGAATCGCCGCCAACTCGCCGCTGTCCTTGACCTGCCGGAGCGAATCTATCTCATCGGCGAAGGTTTTAATCCGCACTCGCTTCAGGGCTGAACCCAGTTGGGCCTTGAAAGACACCGTTACGGAATTGCCCTCGATGCCGAACCGGCGGGCATTTTTTTCGGCCAGCACGTCGGCAATCGCCTGGACCATTCTGCCCTTGCGGACAACCGCCTTGATGTGCGGGCAGTCGATTCGCGCCTGCTCGGTGAACCGTCCGTCAGTAATCAGCCTCGCCCATCGCCGGCCCGCCAGAAGGTAACTGTCCTCACCGGTGAACCCGCTGCAATAGCGCACGTTGTGCCGACCGGTCAACAACATCGCGTCAACCCGGCCGACCCGCATCAGTTTCCGCACGGCTGAAAGACGCCTGGTAAATACCTTTCGACTATCCATACATAACACCGTATCGCACCAGAGGCCGACTGGCAAGATTACATGGCTGGTCAATCCGTCAAAACTATGATACAAGAACAGTATGGGCGATATGGGAATGAATGATAGATTTGCCGAACTGGACGAAGCGCTTCGGGAAAAACTCAACCGCTGCCGGGAAATACTTCAGGAACTGCGGCGGGTGATTGTTTCATTCAGCGGCGGGACCGACAGCTCGCTGTTGCTGGCGATGGCGGCAGAGACGCTCGGGGCGGAAAACGTCCTCGCGGCAATGGCGGTCTCGACCATCTTCCCGCAGCGGGAGCGGGTAACGGCAGGGGAAATTGCCCGCCTGGTCGGTGTGGAACTGCGGGAATTCGAAACGCCCCAACTGGCTGATGCGAATTTCACCGCCAATCCGACCGACCGCTGTTACTATTGCAAGGCGATGCTGCTGGGGCGGTTGAAAAAACTGGCCGACGAAAGCGGCTTTGCCGCGGTCATCACCGGCACGAACGCCGACGATAAGGGCGATTACCGTCCGGGCCGACAGGCAGAGCAACAGTTGGGCGTCCGCTGCCCGCTCGCCGAAGCCAGGCTAACGAAGTCCGACATCCGCTCGGCCGCCAGGGCGATGGGTCTGCCTAACTGGAACAGACCCGCCTTTGCATGTCTGGCGACTCGCATACCCTATGGCCGGGAGATAACCGCCGAAAAACTCTCTCGCGTCGAACGGGCGGAGGAAGTTCTGCTATCGCTGGGTTTCACCCAATGCCGCGTCCGCGATCACGACACAATTGCCCGCATCGAAGTACCAGCCGACCTCATTGAACGGGCTGTTGCGCTACGGGAGAGCATCGCAGGCCCGCTCAAGGCGCTTGGGTACACTTACGTTGCGCTGGACCTGGAAGGCTTTCGCAGCGGCTCGATGAACGAGGGGATTGGCGACGACGCGGAATAAGGTTCCTGACCCCTTTATCCTCCCCTTTATCCTCTCTTGCTACATGGATGGGTTAATCTCTGTTGAGGGTATTAGCTTGAAATCCGTCCTTGCCAAATCTTCAAACGCTTCCTGTGCCTTGTAAAGCTGGTCCCAAACATAGCGAACATTGAAATTACCCGGTTTCTTTGGATATGGAGGCCAACGACCGTCTGAATTCTCTGCGCAAATTAGATGAAACCAGGCTTTTTGATACAAAAGCTCTTCTTCCATGGTGCGTCGTTCGTCTCTAATAGCCTGTAGTTTTTTGGAAAGATTGTGGCAATAGGGATCTAAAGCTAGGGCAGAAGGAGTTTTTGCCCAGGCCGTTGCGTATGTTCGGTGCCAAGCCATATTTCTCCCAATTTTCAAATCTATTTCTAAAGCGTCATTTTCTGCCACGAATTCGTCTATACGAACCAACTCACCTCTCTTAAGCAGTGACCTTATGTAAGCTTCAAGCAAATTCAGAGAGTCAGGATTGTCATCAAAAACTTCGTGCTTGCCAAAGTGCTTAAGAAAGAAATAGCCCGTTGTTCCAACATATTCGGCATCTTCTGCATAACAAATCAGTGATCCCTGTTTTTTTCTGCCGGTCCAATAGTCAATTGTCTCAAGAATCTGCTCGAGACTAACTTTTTTCTTACCTGCATCGTCGACATGTATCGGGCTAGTTGACATTAGATAGTAAAGCGTTTGAGCGCTAACCCGATCACTTCGGAACACGCCTTTAAGGCCATCAATGACATTGATTGGATAGTGCAGTGTGGGATCGTCGGGGGCGACGGGATACCATGGCAGGTGAGAACCATCTTTCGTGCCTGTATCAGGATTTTTCTCTATATTAGCCACTTCGGGACGATTAGAAATCAAATAAGAATCCCAGTCCAAGGACATTATTTCAAAGCCAGCCTCTTTATACATATGCGGAACATCTTCATTCCATGCACATTCCGGATTCCATGCCGTTTTAGGCCTAATTCCAAGATGCTTTTGGTATGAATCCATCGCAAAGCAACATGCACGGTATCCATCTTCATAATCGTAATTAGGGAGAATCGAGTGCGCATATGGAGAACCTATAAACTCACAGTCACCGCGTTCGATGGCGTCAAGCAACTTCTTGAGCACATCTGGAGTCAGCTTGGCAATCATATCAAGGGTAAATCCAGAGGCCTCGAAACAAAACTTATGACCTCTGAAACATCTGGCAAAGAGGTCAATAATCCGTTCGTAACTTTTTCTAATGGCAAACTCGTACTTCTCCGGACGTAAACCAGAGTATTGTAGATTTGCATGAAATACCATTATGTACTTCACAGTATTTCTCCTTATTATCCAACAAAGGCATTCTCAAGCAATGCGATCGCAATTGCGGCATATTCACTCATCATCATCTCTTCGTACTATTCGGATTCATTATGTCGATTTGGGAAAATAAAAATAGGTTAGCGTCCCCTATTTTCCAGCGGATACCTACCTTTTCGCTCCTGATGTTATAAAAAACGAAAAAATCCCAGTACTCCATGTTATACCGCTATGTTTCCTCCGCGACGGCTCTATTTCGCCATCTTCATTTTTACGCCTTCTTTTTCCCACTTGGCCAGAAGTTCCTGAAGCGTGCTGAGCGTGTCCTGGAGTTGTTTTGCGGCTTCCGTGAGGTTTTCGTACAAGGCAGGGTCGTTAACCAGTTTGCCGGCGGTACCCTCACCCTTTTCGATTTCGACGGCGGTTCGATGCAGCGAGGTCAGCACAGCGCCCATGCTGTCGGCGTCGGCGGTCAGAGCGGCCATAAGTTCGTCGAACCGTTTGGAGGCCGATTTTGTAGCGACGGAGACATTCCCGACCATTGATTTGACATCTTTCATTGCCTCGGTGGCGGCGGCGGCTGCGACCTTGAAGTTCTCAAGAGCGGCCTTGAAATTGGCCTGGTTCTCTTTATCTCCCAGATTTTTATTTATGGCGTCGAGGGCGGCATCGAGTTTTGCCATGGTCGTGTGGAAATTCGGCGGCGCCGGCGGTTTGGTGGGCGTTTGACCAGCCGGTGCGCTGGTTGTAGCGGCTTGGGTTGGTGGCGGGCCTAAAAAGGTATTCAGCGTATCCGCCAGGGACTTGAAACTGCCCATCATCCCGCGGAGTTCCGCTACCAGTTCATCCGGGATAAGCCCGCCGCCGCCGCTTGGAGGCCAGCCTACCGGCATGGTAAACGCCTTATCCTTAGGCAGCCAGGCGAGAGGCCCGCCGGTGGTGGGATCCTTCCGCGCCGAACCGGGAGCCCTTCCGTCGCGAGACAATATAATCGATCCGCCGCCGCCGCTAAGACCGCCTCTTTGGAAATAGGCGTTGACGTCGCCGGGGATGTCGATTTTGCGGTCGATGGTGGCGACGATAGTAATGCCCTCGCGCGCACTGCCTCCGGTAAAGTCAATCTCAGAGACCTGCCCGATCCTTATGCCCGCCAGCAGCACGTCGGAACCTTCGCGGACCGAGCCGGTATCCCAGCTCGTGAACCGCAATTCGTATCCCGGACGAATAAAGCCAGGCAACTCGCGGAAAATGACGATCATCCCGCCGAGAATAATCACCGCAGCCAGAACCGTTATCCCCACCAGTAGGTTACGTCTTCTGTCCGTCATAGTCGTTTCCTTGTCCCCCGCCGGGTCCTTCGGAGGCGTACCCGTGTTTCAGTTCGTCGAGTTCTTCCGGCGTAGCCTGACCATCGACAAACCTGACCACTACATCGTCGGTTATCTCCCGGAGCCCTTCCGGCGTGGTATCGGCCAGGATTCGATTATTGTAGAGCATCACGATGCGGTCTGCCACTTTCCTGGCTGAATCCATGTCGTGTGTAACCACCAGGGTGGTTGTTTTCAGTTCCGCCTGGAGTTTGAGGATTAATTCGTTGATGAGATCGGCGCGGATCGGGTCAAGCCCGGTTGTCGGTTCGTCGTAGAGGATTACCTCCGGGTTCAGCGCGACGGCACGCGCCAGGGCGACTCGCTTCTTCTGCCCGCCGGAGAGTTCCTCGGGCATCCGCTGCTGCATCCCGTCAAGACCGACCAGCCCGAGAACGCGTCGGCATCGCTGCTGCAGTTCGGCCTCTAACCGGATTCCATGCTCGAGCAGCGGGAAATAGATATTATCGGCTACGGTCATCGAGTCGAACAGGGCGTTACTTTGGAACAGGAAGCCCATCCTCCGGCGGATTGGCACAAGTTGACGCTCGGAGAGATGCGTGATGTCAATCCCGTCGAAGAAGACTCTCCCACTGTCGGGACGGAGCAGGGCGACTATGTGCTTCAGCAGCACCGTCTTGCCGCAGCCGCTCGGACCGATGATGACAGTGGTCTGGCCCCTGAGGATGTCCAGATTGAGGTCTTCCAGGACCTTCTGCCCGTCGAAGGACTTGTATATCCCTTTCAGACGGATAATTGGACTGGGCTGTTCTGTCATTGGCGTCTAATCCGGTAATCAGTAATTGGTAATTCGTAATTCGTAATTCGTAAATCGTAATTCGTAAATCGTAAATCGTAATTCGTAAATCGTAATTCGTAAATCGTAATTCGTAAATCGTAATTCGTTACCAATTACCAATTACGAATTACCAATTACGAATTTCCAGTATCATTGCCACTTCGTCGCAGGCGTCGGCCCGCGGGCAGTGCAGGCAGTCGCGCCAAACCTTGGTCGGAAGGGTTTCCTTTCCGACGACGCCGAAGCCGAACCGGGCGAAGAACTCCGGTTCATACGTCAGCGTGAATATACGTTTCAGCCCCAGGACTTTTGCTTCGGTTATGGCGCAGGCGATTAGTTTTCGCCCGATACCCTGTTTCTGCTTATCCGGCGCGACTGCCAGGGAGCGTATCTCGCCGAGGTCGCCCCATGAGATGGTCAGTGCGACGCAGCCGGTCAATCGGTCGTCCCGGCAGCAGACGTGAAAATCCCGCAGTGAGCCGTAGATGCTTTCCAGGCTGCGATGGAGCATCCGTTCCCGCTCGGCGTAGTAATTAACGAGGTCGCGGATTGCTTCGGCGTCCGATATTTTCGCGGGACGAATCATAAAGGTATTCTATATTACCGGCGGCGGTGCTGCTATAATAAAGGCAGAAACATCAGCAGGGATGCAGGGGATACATGGGATAAAAACCTATTATTTCTTCTACTGTATTTTTATCCCTTGCATCCCCTGAATCCCTGCTATTTTTTGGAGACGTCGCAGTCGGCGGGGAAAGTGCAAAAAAATGATTGACGGATAATTGACCTTACAGGGGTATCTTTCCGATAAAGTCATAAATGGGATGAGAGGGTAGCGATTTCCGCCCCGGCATCCCGGCGAAGGAGCGCCTTATGCTCGTGCTTTCCAGACAACGTGATCAGACCATCATGATCGGCGACGACGTCGAAATCACGATCGTGGACATTCGGGGAGAGAAGGTTCGCCTTGGTATAACGGCCCCGGCTCACATCCCAGTGCACCGTAAGGAAGTGTACGACGCCATACGTCGGGAAAAGGCCGCCGCCGGGCAACTCCAGGACGGCCATCCGATTCCGATGGAATCACTCGCCAACAGGAAAAAAGACAGGAACTAGGGACTGGGGACCAGGGACTGGACGGTTTGGTGGACCTTCTGCAGATGCTTCATGTTCAATACCTCTTCCAGCGCCGCCACGCACTGCTCGTCATACCCGGACGGGCTGCAGCGCTTCAATTCGTTCAACGCCTCGACAGTCGGCAAGGCCGAGCGATGCGGGCGGTCGTGCGTCATGGCGTCGTAAGCGTCGGCTACGGCCAATATCCGGGCGGTAACAGGTATCTCCTCGAACTGTAATTCATGGGGATAGCCCGTTCCGTTCATTCGTTCATGATGATGGCGGACCGCAGGGAGTATCTCGGCCAGGAAGGTCAGCGGTTCCAGAATCCGGTAGGACATCTCGGCATGCTTCTTGACGGTGCGAAACTCATCATTGCCCAGGCGCGATGGCTTGTTGAGGATATATTCCGGTACGGACAGCAGGCCGATGTCGTGCACCTGTCCTGCCAGGTCAAGCATCCGGCATTGATAATCGTCCAGCCCGACATTTTCGCCGATACGCCTGGCCAGGTATCCGATCCGTTTGCTCCTTCCTCTGGTATAGGGGTCGCGGTTTTCAATGGCCGATACAATCCGCCGCAGGACCTTGAAATAATGGTGTTCCGCCCGCAGTGCAGATTTGTGCGCATCCTGGTGTCTGCGATGGAGTTGCCTGACGCCCCGCCCTACCTGGAGCATCGCGCCGGCCGAAACCAGCAGAACAATCGCCGCCAGGATCACGACCCCGCTGTTATGCGCCTGCAGCACCATCGCATAGACGCCCAATGCAATAGCGACAGCCGATATCGCCGTCGAGCGAACAACCTCCCCGGCGCCGGCGACGAATTTTATGCGATTGAACAACTTGCTGCTCCTGCCTTCTCGTAGAGTCCTTCGGGCTGCGTTCAAAAAATCACCTCCCATTAATAAGACTACGATTTCTTCGGCACTCGCGGGCGGAATATTCGTTTTTTTTCGGTGAAAATGGAAATGTGGTCCAGGCAATTCAGGAAAAGTCGGTAAGGCGAGCAACCTGCCTGCCGGCAGGCAGGCTTGTTACTCGCGCAACTACTAAACCCTAATCCCTGTTTTTTTGACGATAATGGCGGTCAGGTCGTCGGCCTGGGGGACCGGACCGGTGAACTCGAAGACTTTTTGACGGAGGTTTTGGATAATTTCGTCCGCGGTCAGGTCGCGGCAGCGGCGAATGATTTGACACATGCGCTCTATGCCGAAGAGTTCGTCTTCCGAATCGGCGGCCTCAAAAAAACCGTCGGTAGTAACAACCATCATGTCGCCGGGGGCGAGTCGGCGTTCGACCTGTTCGTCGAATTCGGTTCCCTCCATGATGCCCAGCGGCAGAGCGGTGGCTGGCAATTCGTCGAATCTATCAGCGGCGCGGTCGTAGAAGATAATCGGTCCCTGCCCAGCCGATACGTATCGGACGCTTCCGCCCGGCCCGTCCAGCAGGGCGAAAAAGCACGTTACGAACCGCGACTGGCCCAAATCGGCTGTCAGCAGGTCGTTGACCCTGGCCATAACGGCGGGGATGTCCAGATCCGTGTCGCTCTCGCAGAGTCCTTTGGACAGCGCCCGCAGCATAGCGCGGGCCTCGGCGACCACCAGGGCGGGTCCTACCCCGTGCCCGGTGGCGTCGGCCAGCATGAAGGTCCATCGCCCTTCGCCCAAGTCCAGAAAATCGTAGATGTCCCCGCCGGTCTCGTCGGCTGGACCCGACCATCCGGCTACGTCGAAACCGGCGATTTGCGGATTTTCCTTCGGCAGGATGTCCTGCTGAATCTGCCGGGCGATCTGGAGAGCGTGCTCCATCCGCTGCTTTTCGACGTAGTGTTCAAGCAGGCGCGCCCGCTGGATAACGACGCCGGCCTGTGCGCCAAGCGTCTCTGCCAGCGTGATGTCGTCCTCGTCGAATCGGCCGCCGCGCTTATTGAGCACCTCAAGGACGCCGACAAGGTCGCCGGCGTAGCCCAGCAGCGGCACCGCAAGGATGTTGCGTGTGCGGTAGCCCGTCTGACGGTCTATGTTGCGATTGAATCGCTCGTCGGCGTAGGCGTCGGGCACGTTAAGAACCTGCTTGCTCCGCACCACAGCCCCGGCTATGCCGACACCGGCGGGAAAGCGGATTTCACCGACCTCGGCGGCTATCTTGCTGAACAATTCATCGCTGTCGGCGTCATACAGGAACAGCGTCGCACGCTCTGCTTCGAGCAACTCCATCGAACGGGCGATAATCAAGCCGAGAAGTTCGTCAAGGTCGCTCGTGGCGACCATATCCCTGCTGATCTGAAGGATTTTCTCCAATGCGGAAAAATGTTTGTCGCGATTGAGCGAGGACACGCAAAATCTCCCATTTCTCATCCAGAGAATAACCGGACGGGGCGGAAAGGTCAATAAAGATAGCGGGATTATAGGGATTACCGGATTACAGGGATTAAAAAAAAGTAAAAGCACCTGACAAAATGGGCCACAGAGGCGCAGAGAACACAGAGAGCAAATAAATCAAAAAAAGATTTTTGT
>CAYUYD010000036.1:0-12096 GCA_964449105.1 uncultured Planctomycetaceae bacterium
ACCTGATGCGCGAAGACCCTGACGTGGTGCTCATCGGCGAGATGCGAGACCGCGAGACCTTTTCCGCTGCGCTTCAGGCTGCGGAGACCGGGCATCTGGTCTTCGGTTCTATTCACTCCTCAGGCGCAGCCCAGACTATCGGGCGGATTCTCGACCTCTTCGACCCGGAATCACGCGACCTTGTCCGCCAGTCGCTGGGATTCAACCTGCGGGCGATTATCTGCCAGCACCTGCTGCCCTGCCTGGCAAAGGGCATAGACCGCGTTCCCGCCGTCGAGATTCTCTTGAACAATCCCTCCGCAAGGCAGATGATTGAAGAGAGACGGGACGCTGAACTGCTCGAAGTGATCCGTTCCAGTGAGCATGAGGGTATGCAGGACTTCACCACAAGCCTGCTGGAACTTATCGAAAAGGATTACGTGGACCCGAAGGTCGCATACGAAGCGGCTCCGAACCCCGACGAACTGAAGATGCTGATGAAGGGAATCTCGGCCTCACGGACAGGATTGAGGGGAAGATAATAATTGGTAATTCGTAATTCGTAATTCGTAATTGGTAACAAAACCGTGAATTACTGATTACGAGTTACGAGTTACGAGTTACGAGTTACGAATTACGAGTTACGAATTACTAACGAACAATGAGCGATTTATTTAACACAGCGATATTAGGCGCCATTCCCGAACCTGGCGGTTATTTTTCCATCGTCAAGATCGCCTTTATCGTCGCGCTGATCCTTCCCTGGCTGTGGGTGGCGCCGTGGATTAATAAGGACGCCGTTCGCGTACACACGCATCAGTTGCTGTGGAGCGGTTCTGTCCTTGGGGCCGGAGCGCTGTCGGTGTTCATCTGGCTGATGGTTCCGTGGTACGCTTTGGGGCTGGCGCTGTACCTCGTGACGGTCGGCGCTGTCGTCGGGACATACGTGGTCTATCGCAACAAGCGGGTAGTCGCTTCGGCGAGGGTGCTGACGGCTAAACATCTTCGGAGCGTCTTTGCCTCTACCGGCAAGGGCGTGGTCGTCGAGACTGTGCGGCACATCAAGATGTACGACAGTCTTGGCCGACCCGTCTTTGCGCCGCCGGCGGGTGAACCGGCCAATCGCCAGGCCTACAACCTGGCGCAGAATTTCCTCAACGACGTCGTTCTGCTTCGCGCCAGCGAGGTTGACCTTACTCTCGCCGGAGCCCAGGCAGCGGTGCGGTTCGTGGTCGATGGCGTCCTGCAGCGGCGTCCGGCGGCCGACCGCGACGAAGCCGAAACCATCATTGATTTTATAAAAAACATCGCAGGGATGGACCTCGCCGACAAGCGCCGCCCACAGACCGGGAAGATCGGCATTGAGACCGGCGCTGTTACGACCGATATGGACGTAACAACCGCCGGAACCACACAGGGTCAGCGGATGCAACTTCGAATCGTGCAGGAAGCAGTCAGGACCAACCTGGGCGACCTCGGACTGCCGGAAGACCTTCTCGGCCGGCTGGAGGCAATGAACTCCACCGTCGGGCTGATAATCGTTTCGGGCGCACGGGGAAGCGGCGTTACCAGCACGCTGTATTCCCTCCTCCGCCGCCACGACGCCTTCATCAAGCAACTGGCGACGCTGGAGCTGGGACGCACGATCGATCTCGAGAACGTCACGCAGCAGCACTACAAGGACCAGACGGAACTGGCCGGTAAACTGGCGTCGCTGCTGCGGCGAGACCCTGACGTAGTGATGATCGAGGCGTGCGAAACGGCACAGGCAGCCGACCTGATATGTGAGGCATCGGCCAATAAAAGCATACTTCTGGGTTCCGTGGCGCCTGACGCCATTACCGCCCTGGCTAAGTGGGTCAAAGTCGCCGGAGATGCCGGCAAGGCCTTGGCGCCGCTGAAGGCCGTTACCTGCCAAACGCTCCTGCGAAAACTCTGCCCCACCTGCCGGGAAGCATACACGCCTCCGCGGGACATGCTGGCGAAGTTGAACCTTCCGGCTGAAAAAATCAGCGCGTTCTACCGCCCGCCCACAAAGCCGCTGACCGACGAGAAGGGCAACCCCATCGTCTGCCCCACCTGCCGAGGCACCGGATACTACGGGCGAACGGGCGCGTTTGAACTGCTTGAAATAACCGACGAAATCCGCGAACTGGTAACGCAAAACGCGCCGCTGGCGCAAATAAAAACCGCCTGCAGAAAAAACAAGATGCTGTACCTGCAGGAAAAGGCCCTGCGTAAAGTAATCTCCGGCATCACCAGCATCGAGGAAGTCATTCGGGTGTCGAAGAAAAAATAATTTTCAATTTCCGATTTCCGATTTTCAATTTCCAATTGAAAAAAACAGGAAATCTTCCGGTCAATCGGAAGTTGAGTGTGTAAAACGATGACGCCAGAGGAAATGAAAAGACGAACAAGGGCATTCGCCGTCAGATGCGTAAAACTTGTTACTTCTTTTCCGAAAAACGCCGCTGGCGATATTATCGGCAGGCAGCTTATGAAGGCAGGTACAAGTGTGGCGGCGAATTATCGCGCCTCATGCGCCGCTCGGAGCCATGCTGATTTTCTGAACAAACTCGGAATCGTCGAGGAAGAAGCGGATGAGTCGGTTTTCTGGATCGATCTTGCGCCGGACGTCAACCTGGTAAAGCGAAACAGGGTGGCGGGTCTCATTGCGGAAGGCCAGGAGATCTTGGCAATCGTGATCGCCTCCCTGAAAACCGCCAAAGCCAACCGAAAAACAAAAACCAAGAAGTAAACAATTTCCGATTTCCAATTTTCAATTGCCAATTGAAAAAAAACAGAAAACTTTTCGGTCAATTGAAAATTGAAAATTGAAAATTGAAAATCGGAAATCGGAAATCGAAAATTGGAGTTGTTCGATGGTATTAATCATTCTCGCCACATTTCTGATCCTGGGAATCGCCTTTTATCAGACAGTTCAGGGCTGCTTCAGCGCGATGATAATGGCGATCCTAACGGTTTTATGCGCAGCGGTCGCATTCAACTATTACGAGCCGCTGGGCACACTGCTTGCCGACCGGCTCGGCGCTATCGCCGACCCGGCGGCGATGACGGCGGTGTTCGTTATTCCGCTGCTGGCGCTGCGGATCATCTTCGACCACTTCATCCGCGGAAACGTCGTGCTGAGCCTCTGGCCCGACCGCATCGGAGGAACAGTGTTCGGGCTGGTTACCGGGATGATCATGACGGGCATGTTTATGATCATCTTACAGATGCTCCCGATGCCCGCGTCGATACTCTACTGGCAGCCTTACGACAGCGATCTGGGCGTCAAAGACGGCGGCCCGCCTCGCTGGGCGGCGAACTTCACGCTGGCGACGGCGGGACGACTCTCGGCCGGATCGCTTCGCCCGATTTCGTCCGGTAAAAACTTCCGCATCAGCCACGACGACCTTCCGCTGGAAAGTTTTTGCCTGCGCAACCGCCCCGCCGGCACACGGGCATCGACACCCACCGACGCGATGGAAGTAACTGCCGCCAACTTCGTGGAAATCCCGGACGAAGACCGCTTCGAGAAACTCCCCATCGCCGACAGGAAGAAGATGATGAAGGAAATACCCCAAATCCAGGATGCGACCCCGACGTATCCGCTGCTTTCCTGGCAGGAGGGGGACGATACGAAGGTCCTGACGATTCGGGTAAGGATCGACGAGTCGGCCCGCGACGAAAATGACGACTGGTGGCGCCTTCCGGCGACGCACTTCCGCCTGGTCTGCGTGTCAGGGCGAAGTTTCTATCCCGTCGGGTACCTTACCTACGCCGCAGCCTGGCAGGTCAATACGTCCGTCTCGTCCGTCTCGGATAAGCAAATCACGCAGGTCGGCGACATCCTCGTCGCCAGACAGTGGCGGTCCGAGGGCGGACCCAAAAAACTCCTTGTCGATTGGCTGTACCGCATACCGTCCGGCGAAAAACCCTCTTACGTCGTCTTCCGCCGGACCGCCAAGGCCGAACTGCCGCCGATTAACAAAGGGCTGCCGGGAAGCCGACCGGCGCTGTCTGTAAAACCCGTCAATGGCAGGACAGCACTGAAACCGGTCAAAACGGGCAAAAGACTCTTCACGCCGAAGGTCGTCGAAGTAAAAGACCTGCTGCCCGATGGAATATGGATACGCTACCAGGATGAAGCCCGCCCCGCCTCGATAAAACAGATACAAATCACCGGCGACAAACTGCGGAACGTCGTTATTGCCGGGCCGGTGCCGGAATTGGCCCCTTCGGGCGACCGCAGCGCCAGGTACATTGCCTATCTGTACCTGCCGAGCGAGGACTTCATCCTGATACAGGTCCAATGTAAAATCGACCGCGAATTCAGGGGCGATTCCACCATTATCGAGAAACTCAAACCCGCCCTGCTGCTGAACACCGGCGCGAGTATCCCTCATACGGGAGCGTACCTCTTTTATGACATCGGCGGAAAGAAGGGCACGCATTTCTACTACGACTTCGCCAAATCTAAGGACCGGCTCAATGCCGACTTTGCAAAGACCTTCCGGGAAAATGCCGCCGATGCCGATACGTTCGGGCTTATCTTCGTCGTCCCGGCCTCGGAAAACAGCAACATCGTTGCCCTGACGTTTGGGTCCGGCGACCAACTCACGGCATACGAATTCCACACCGCCGTTCCATTGGAATGCAGCAAAAGACGATAAGCAAGGGACTTGGGATTAGGGAGCAACTGAAGAGGGATTAAAGGGGTTAGGAGCTTTTTTTGTTGCTTTTGATGTTATTCCTATTACAATTTGGTTATGCCATGATGGCCCAGAGCATCTATCGGTGGGATGATTTATCATGTTCTGAACCGGAATTCCGGAATTCTAAACAACATGACACAAAAAAGGTTCCTGACCCCTTTAATCTTAATCCTGGCCGCTAACTGCCCGGTAGGATCAAGCCGGCAGGGAAGGCTCGTTCAGCAAGGAGAACCCCGATGAGCTATGAGCGAGGATGGGCCGCGTTCAACCTGGAGGCGCCCTCGGAAATCCCGCACGCGCAGTACATCTCCCATCCTCAGTGGCTCCAGCACGTGCGGGCCAAACAAGGCAAGCCTAATGCGGGCTGGGAGGAGTTGCTGGATTTCGACTACGCCTGGTCCGTGGACGCGCCGGTCACTCCCCGTGGCCGATATACTGACATGGGGCACAGCGTCTGGATGCCGGACGGCAGCGATTATCGCCTTCCTAAGGAATCGCCTTTCGGAGATCTCGAAGAAATCTATGCGCTTGACCCGTTCGAGGAGTACGGGCGGATCGACTTCAGGAAACAGGTCCAGGAGTACCAGGCGTTTTGCGATAAGGCCAGGCAATCTGATTTCGTTACCTCCGGCGGGACGTACAACTCGGTGGTCAGTTTCGCCATCGCCGCCTTCGGGTGGGAGAACCTGCTCTTGGCGGCCGGGACGGACCCCGAGCGGTTCGGCAAGTTCCTGAACCGCTGGGGCGATTATCTGATGCAGTGGGTCGAGGCCTGGGCTGCCACCGACATCCAGGTTTACCACACGCACGACGACATGGCCTGGACGGCCGGAGGCATCTTCTCGCCGGAGTTCTACCGCCAATATGTCTTCCCTAACTACAAGCGATACTGGGACTGCAACAAAGACGCGGGTAAGAAGATCCTTTTTACCTCCGACGGCAACTATACGCAGTACGTGGACGACATCGCCGCCGCCGGCGCGGACGGGTTCGTCTTTGAACCCATGACCGACCTGGAGTACGTCGTGCGCAGATATGGCAGGACGCACGTGATCATCGGCAACGCCGACACGCGGATCCTGACCTTCGGCGGCAGGCAGGAGGTGTACGACGAGGTGAAACGCTGCCTGGACCTTGGGCGCGACTGCCCGGGGTATTTCTTCGCGGTGGGCAACCACATACCGGCCAACGTGCCCATCGAGAACGCCGACGCCTGCATGGATGCCTACATCCAGATGCGAAAGCGGTGAATGCGACATGATCGATCGCGGCGACAGGAAAATCCTCAGGGAACTGGGAAGGCGCAAGTTCGAGATCGGCAACCTGCCCGTGCAGAAGCAGACCTTCGAGCTCTGGGGGAAGCTCAACCGCCTGGAGCCGACGCGCCCGATGGTGTGGATAGACGAGATCCCGTGGGGCGAGATGAACGTCGGCGGGGTGCTGGATTCCAGGTGCCGGGACCAGTACCTGCGTTCGGTCGAGACGTCCTTGCGGCATGAACTATACCAGTGGAACCACTTCCGCTGCGACATGGTTGTCGAACCGGTGGTATATTGCCCCATTGTCGGCGGCCCGTACAGCAGCTACGCCGACTATGGCATTGAGGAGCGGCTGCACGCCAAAGCCGACGGATGCGACGTGGGCTTTCTGCCGGTGATCGAAACGGAGGCCGACGCCGACCGGATCATCACGCCGAAGGTCTGGTTCGATCAGCAAGCCACCGAGCGGAATTACCAGGCGCTGGGCGAGGTCTTTGACGGCGTGGTCGCGGTGAAGAAGCGAGGCATCGTTCACCAGTGGCACTCGCCATGGGACCAGATCATCCGCTGGTACGGTATCGAGCGGCTGTACACCGATATGTACGACCGGCCGGGGCTGGTCCACCGCGTCCTGCGGAACTTCATGCGGGCGCTGACTGATGTGGTGGAAACCCAACAGCGGCTGGGGATGCTCGACGTGGGCAACGGCAACTGGCGCGTCGGCTCCGGCGGCATGGGCATCACCGACGAACTGCCGGCGGAAAACCGCGACGTGCGCCGAGTCGGCCCCGGCGAGCAGTGGGGCTGCGCGACGGCCCAGATCTTCTCCGGGGTCTCTCCGGCCATGCACGAGGAGTTCGCCCTGCAATACGAACGCCCCCTGCTGGAGCGATACGCCCTGACGTACTACGGCTGCTGCGAGCCGCTGCACAAAAAGATCGACATGTTGCGGTCGGTGCGGAACCTCCGCAAGATCTCCATGAGTCCGTGGGTCAACGTCGAAGAGGCCTCCGAGAAGATGGCCGCGGACTACGTCTTCTCGTACAAGCCGAACCCGTCGCACCTGGCGATGGGCGCCTTCGACGGAGACCTGGTCCGCACGCACCTGGCCGACGTATTGGGCAAGACCCGGCGAAACCGCGTGGAACTGATTCTCAAGGACATCACCACCGTCCGCGACCAGCCCCAGCGGATAGATGACTGGGCCCGCATCGCAATGGAACTCGTGCGGAACATCACTTGATGTCTGGCCGGCGCCGGCGCAATAAACGACGCGGCCATTATTTCAGTAGGCAGGTCGGGCATACTTGCCCGACATCTTCCGATCAGCCAGCAAGTAGCGCGGGAAACAACTGAAACAACTGGGACGGTTTCCTGAGAATAGATGTCTGGTTGCTGATGGCGGCGAGGCGGGCGCCGGAACCCGTCCGGCCAGGTTTCTATTGTGAGGATGCACCAGGAGCAAGGAGCGGCAATTGTGGCTGACCAACGGTTTCGATATCTCGGCTGGTCGCTGGGAGTAACGTACCAGGCTCAGGACCCGCGAGGCCTGGGCCGGGATTACGCGATGCGCCTGCTGGACGAGATGGCTGGGCACGGAATGAACGTGCTCGACCTGATGATGATCAGCTATGCGTACTTCGATCCCACTCACGACGGGTACGCCTGGCCGGTCCGGAACCCCAGGCTGGAATGCTACAGGGACCTATCAGCGGTCAATGCCGACGAATCGACGGAGTTCGTCGGCGAAGTGATCGCCGAAGCCGACGCCCGGGATATCGAAATCCGCCTGTTCATGAACTGGGGGATATGGAACCCCGACAGGATCCGCTTCGGATACCCAGGCGCCGCCCGCCAGACCAACAGCCAGGACGAGTTCGAGTCCTGGCTGCATTGTCCGGACAGTCCCGACGCCTGGCAGCTCGGCCTGGACGAGATCGAGGACCTGCTGACCCGGTACGACCATCCGAACGTAACGGGCTACGGTTTCGAGCGGCTCGGCTACGCCCGCCGGGGGTTCTGCCGTTGCGAGGACACGCAGCGGGCATACCAGGCTGACACCGGCCAGCCTATGCTCGAGGCTGATGAGGACGAGATCATCAGGTGGAAGACAGACCGCACGACCCGGCGCTTGAAGGAATACGTTGATTTCGTGAAGCGCACGAAGCCCGGGATACAGGTCGGGCTGCATACCTGCTGCGTTCGGCACTGGGGGCACGACCCGGCTGTCATGCGGGAGATCGGCGTCGATTACCTCCTTCCCCACACCATCCAGTTCCCCACGACCAGGGAGCAGTTGTACGCGACGCTCGATCGCCTGGCGCCCAACAGGTGCATTCTCCACTTCTGCGTTCGTAGCGAAGAGTTGCGGAATTATCCGATCTGGATCAAGACGCCGGAGATTATCCAGACAGTTATCGGCTGGATAGAGCAATACCCGCGCGACATAGTGGAAGGGATATTGTTCTTCAACGAGGCGGCGGTCTCGACGGAGAACCGCCGGGCCGTCTATGAGCAGGTCGCGCGTCTTCGTTGAAATGCGGGCCTTCCGCGGGGTTAAGGGGACAGACGCAATCCTGTTCGGCACAAGACTTGCTATGCTGCAACGGTACGGCGTGGCGACCGGTCCGCAGAGCGATGGATGGACCGCCATTACGTTGGGATCAAAGTCTTCCCCCGGAGCCGGACGAGGATGTTATACTGAATCAGCATCGCCGGCCTGGCTGAGAAGTAACCGGCTTACCCGATTGTCCAAAGGACCAGTGTAACGATATGAAAGTGTTTCTTGCGGGAATCATTCAGGGCTCGAAGGTCGAGGCCGAGATACATTCGCAGGACTGGCGAGGCCCGATTAAGCAGGCAATCGCCAGATACCTGCCGCAGGCCCAGGTCTATGATCACTATGACAATCACCCCAACAGCATCACCTACCCGATGCCTCAGATCATGGCGACGCTGGACGAAGGCATCACCCGCGCACGGGAATGCGACCTGCTGGTGGCGTACCTGCCGGGTGCGTCGATGGGAACGGCAATCGAAATGTACGAGGCGGCGTGCAACAGGACTGTCGTGCTGACGATCAGCCCTCTGGAGGCCAATTGGGTCGTACGCGCATATAGCGACCGGGTCTTCCCCGATATCACCGCATTTGAAGCCTTCCTGGCAGCGGGCGAGTTGCACGGAATCCTCGCCCGAAAAGCAAAGTCGAAGCGATATCCGAAATGAAGCATCTCCTGGAGATGACGGTCCGGCAGCTGACCGCCGAGATGAAATCGCTGGGCGAACCGGCGTACCGCGCCGCGCAGGTGCTGGAATGGGTCCATCGCAAGGGCGTGTGCGACTTCGCAGGGATGAGCAACCTGCCTGCGGGCCTCCGCGACAGGCTCGCCGAACATCTGGCGATTCTGACCGGCAGGGTCGTCGCCCGCAGCGATGCGATGGATGGGGTGATTAAACTGCTGATTGAATGGCCTGACGGCGAACGAGTCGAGACGGTGCTGATTCCCGAAGAGGACCGCGTCACGGCGTGCGTGTCCACCCAGGTTGGCTGCGCGATGCAATGTACGTTCTGCGCATCAGGAATGGACGGATTGACGCGGAACCTGACGTGCGGCGAGATAGTTGAGCAGGTTCTGCACCTGCAGATTGCGGGGCAACGGCGCGTAACGAACGTGGTTTTCATGGGCATGGGCGAGCCGCTGGCGAACTACGACGCGACGGTCGCCGCGGTACGCGCGATGATTAATCCGAAGCGGCTGGGAATCTCGGCGCGGCGGGTAACGGTTTCCACGGTGGGTCTGCCGGAGCAGATCCGCCGCCTGGCCGACGAGGACTTGCCGATTACGCTGGCCATCTCCCTGCACGCCGCGACCGATGCGCTTCGACGGCGACTGATGCCGAAGGCGGGCAGGGTTCCGCTTGGGGACATCCTGGCGGCGGCGCGGGCGTTCTACCAAAGCCGAAATCGTGAGGTTACGCTGGAGTATGTGCTCCTGGCGGGCGTGAACGACTCGCTGGAATGTGCCGAAGCGCTGGCTGACGCGGCGCAAGGCCTGCGATGCAACGTCAACCTGATTCGGTACAATCCGGTCGCCTCGCCGTCTGACCTGCGGTCGGATGAGACATCCGTTGCGAACTTCGCCACTTGGCTGCTGCGCCGGGGGGTCAACGCACATATTCGCCGCCCTCGCGGTCTGGACGCGGAGGCGGCCTGCGGGCAACTCATGAAACGAAACGCACAATGCCAATGAGACCGCCGGTCTGTCACATCGCAACTGCTTGTTTGCCGGTGACTCGTTATCCAAACCTTCCCAAAGTCGCCGCCTCTGCGCCGATCCTGCTGCCGGGCAGGATCAGCTTGTCCGGATTCGTCAGGCACCACTGGACTGCAGTGGTCGCGATCCTTATGTCGAACTGGGTGTCCGCACAGCGGACCAGTTCTCCGATCATCTTCTCGACCGGATAGCTCTCCTTGTAGGTTCGTTCCATGAGCATTGCGTCCATGCAATCGGCGACGCACATGATGCGCGAGGCAAACGGGGTCTCCTCGCCGGTCAGGCCGTCCGGATAGCCCTTGCCGTCCCATCTCTCGTGATGATGCCGTATCAATTGGGCCTCTTGCCGGAACAGTGTGATATTCTCGAGGATTTCAGCGCCAAGGGCCGGGTGGCGACGGATGTACCCGAACTCCTCGTCGGTCAGCTTGCCGGGCTTGGTAAGAATGTAGTCAGGCACGCCTATCTTGCCGATGTCGTGGAGGAGCGATGCCGTCCGGATTTGTTCGATCATCGCCTCCGGGACATTGAGTGCTTTGGCCAGACTGGTCGCATAGTGCGTAACCTGCTCGCTGTGCCGCCGGGTGAACGGGTCCTTGGCCTCGACCGCGCGAACGAGTGCTCGGACGCTGTCCAAAGAGGCCTGCTTTCCCTGCGAGATTGTCTCCATCGCCGCAGCGGCGCGGAGGGGCAGCTGCATGGTGTCGGACTTGTCATTGGTCGCCCTCAACACGACTTCCGCCAGTTCGCCCTTGCCGAACGGCTTTTTGACGTAGTCATAGGCCCCCAGCATGATTGCCTCGGCCAGGCACTTCTGTTCGGAGTGCCCCGATATAAGGATGACCTTGCAGGCCGGAGCACTCTGTTTGGCATAGACCAGCAGCTCAAGGCCGCTGATTTGGGGCATCAAAACGTCCGCTATCAGAAGACCGAACTGCCGGCTGTCGAGCAGTTCCCTGGCCTCCTGGGGTTGTGTAGTGATTTGGCAGTCTAAGCCGTGTTCGGAGAGTTCCGCACGGATTAGGTCGCACACTTGCGGCTCGTCGTCCACGATTAAGACTCTTGTCGGTCGAGGTTCCATAGAATCTCCCTTCTCTGCAAGCCCCGACCCTTGTCCGCACAGATGCACGGAAACCCTTGGCAGATATCACATCGGCAATCGGCTATAGGTACTTCAGGAAGGCGAAGTGCTATTTCGCCGAAAACTACATTCTGTTTTTATTTCCTTGCTTTTCGATGTGATGAAAATGACAATGGTCGGGTTAGGGTCGGCGGTTGATGAGGAAAGGTTCTTCACGCTTCCGGCGAATTCGGTTGGCATCCGAGTTCCTTTGCAGCTTGCGACCAGGTTTTCCGCCCTGTGAATGTTTTTCCCCTTCACCTCAGCGGATCAGTCGTCTTGGATGATGAGGCTCGTGCAATCCGATGTGCTGATTTTAGAAGGAGCCATGACTATGGCGACAGGTAAGGTGAAGTGGTTCAACGATTCCAAGGGTTTCGGGTTCATAACGGCCGACGATGGCACCGACGTATTCGTCCATCACGGCGACATTCAGGGCGAAGGATTCAAGTCGCTCGCGGAAGATGAGACCGTGACGTTCGACATCACGCAAGGAGCCAAAGGCCCCAAGGCCGAAAACGTCCGCAAAGGCTAATCCTGCCCAAACGTAAATTCCACGAACGCCGTTACTATGATATGTAGGGACGGCGTTCACTTTTTGTCCGGGCTGATGCCCGTTGGGTACACAGATGCGTCTATACCTGATTAACCCGTCCAATCCGCTGGTGAGTCTGGCAAACACCAAAGACAGCCGATGGAATCGCTTTCGGGTCTGGAAGCCCCTGGGGCTGCTGGTTCTGGCGGCA
>CAYUYD010000036.1:12106-13569 GCA_964449105.1 uncultured Planctomycetaceae bacterium
GGCATTGACGCCCAGCGAGTGGGAAATTACCATCATCGACGAGAATATCGGCGTGCCGGATTATTCCGCCATGCCCCTTCCTGACCTGGTTGGCATCACCGCCTTTACATCCCAGGCCAACCGCGCATATGAGGTGGCGGCGGAATTTCGCCGGCGAGGGGTGAACGTGGTGATGGGTGGAATCCATGCCACCATGTGCGACCGGGAAGCGATGCAGTATGTCGATTCGGTGGTTACAGGGGAGGCCGAAAGCGTCTGGGCGACTGTTCTGGACGATTTCCGGCACGGACGGCTACGGAAAACCTACGCCGGCGAGTACGCGGACATGGCCGAGGTCCCGTCGGCCCGACACGACCTGCTGAGCGAGGGATACGCCTTCGGTTCCATCCAGACCACGCGAGGTTGCCCGCTGAACTGCAGTTTCTGCAGCGTGTCGGCCTTCAACGGAAACCGGTACCGCCGCAGACCCATCGATCATGTGATCCGGGAACTGCGAGACATCCGGGAAAAGCGGGTCCTGGTGGTGGATGACAATCTCATCGGCATCAGCCCTTCGCACATCGCCAGGGCAAAGGACCTTTTCCGCGCAATAATCCAGGCCGATTTGGGAAAGCAGTGGATCGCACAGGTTACCATCAACATGGCCGACGACGACGAACTGCTGGCCCTGGCTGCGAGAGCCGGGTGCCGCGGAGTGTTCATCGGCTTTGAGTCTCCCACTGCAAAGGGCCTGGCCGAAGTCGGCAAAAAGTTCAATCTGCTCAAAAACCGGAATTTCAGGAAATCCGTCCGGCAAATCCAGCGACACAACATTCTGGTGGTCGGCTCGTTCATCATGGGTCTGGACGTGGATGAGCCGGGAATCGGTCGGCGCATCGCCAACGCTGCCCGCAGCTACGGGGTGGACATCCTCAACGCCCTGTTCCTCACACCGCTTCCCGGCACGCGCTTATGGGACAAAATGGTGTCTGAAGATCGAATTGCCGCCAATGACTTCCCGGAAGACTGGCGGTACTACACGCTGGGATTCCCGACTGCCCGCTACAAGCAGTTCTCATGGGCTGGCATGCTGGAAGAGATGAACTCATGCGATGGTCGATTCTATTCACGGTGGCAGATTCTCCGACGCCTGGCCCGCAGTTTCCTGAAACGGCGACGCCCCATTATTGCGCTGGTGTCCAACCTCTCGTACCGAAACAATACCCGCCTGACCCGCAAGAGTTATGGCCAACTGATGTCCTCGCACTCTCCCGTGTGTTCCTGCGACATAATGTCGTAGAATCGGTCCCTCCTGCCAAAAGCCTTCGAAGGAAGAACGCGCCGGTTCCAAGCCGGCAGATAAGCCCGAAGGGCGAATCTGCCGGAACCGAACGTAACCATTCGTGCCAGTTCGTGCCGGTTCGTGCCGGTTCGTGCCAGTTCGTGCCAGTTCGTGCCGGTTCGTGCCAGTTCGTGCCGGTTCG
>CAYUYD010000037.1:0-13490 GCA_964449105.1 uncultured Planctomycetaceae bacterium
ACGAACCGGCACGAACTGGCACGAACTGGCACGAACCGGCACGAACCGGCACGAATTGGCACGAATTGGCACGAATTGGCACGAATCGGCACGCTTTGGCACGGTTCGATTCCGGCACTTTCGCTTCGCTCAAGTGCCGGCTTGGGGGAATACCGATTACGAATTACGAATTACCGATTACGACCGGTGCGGAATATGTATTGTCGGGAGAGGAAAATGGTCTTACAATGGTTGCATCATGGTGCAACTCGTGAGATTTTGGGTATGGCTTAGGCCGGGGTGCAGCGCCTGCTTTGCGGGCGGACACTTCGGCCAGTAAAGCCCAGGGCGCGGAAGCGCCGATGAAGATTGTAAATACCCATTACAGAGCGAGTGATACCATGAAACATTACTATCCGAATTTCACCGAATTTTGCGGCCTGGCCCGGCAAGGCAATACGATCCCCGTCTATCGCCAGTTGCTGGCTGACGCGCTGACGCCTGTCGGCGCGTTCCAGCGTTTGGCCTATCCGCCGGGTTTCGCGCCGGCGAAAAACGCCTTCCTTCTGGAAAGCGTTGTCGGCGGCGAGAGGATCGCCCGATACTCCTTCGTGGGGGTTGATCCGGAAATCACCTTCACCGCCAGGCGCGACCGCATCGTAATCGCCCCGCGAGGCGGCAAGGCTGAAGAAAAACAGTCCGCCGACCCGCTGGCGGAACTGGCGGACATGATGAAGCCATATCGCCAGGTACATCTGAACGGTCTGCCGAGGTTCACCGGCGGGATAGTCGGATACGCCGGCTACGATATGGTGCGGTACTACGAGAAGATCGGCGCAGGCCCGGCGGACGACCGGTCGCTTCCGGATTTGAGTTTCGGACTGTACCGGACGATGGTTATCTTCGACCACGTAAGCAAGACCATCAAGGTCGTCTGCAACGCGCACATCACCGACGATCCGGGAAGCGCCTACAGAGCGGCTACGGAGTCTATCGAGCGCGCCATCGACCGCCTCCGGAGCGGGAACTTCGACAAGATCGGTATCGGCGAAGTTACGCTCGACCATCTGCCCCAGGTCCCGTTCGAGTCGAATTTCACCCCCAGCCGATTCGCCGAAGCCGTCGAAAGGTGCAAGGAGTACATCCTCGCCGGCGACATCTTCCAGGTGGTGCTTTCGCAGCGTCTGGCGGTCGATACGAAGGCGTCGCCGTTCGATATTTACCGGGCGCTTCGGGTGGTCAACCCGTCGCCGTTCATGTTCCTTATGACGACGCCGGAGGTAACGCTGGTGGGTTCCTCGCCCGAGATACTCTGCCGGGTCGAGAACGGCGTTGTAACTTCCCGTCCGCTGGCCGGCACCCGCCCGCGCGGAGCGACCGAAGCCGAAGACGCCGCACTGGAAGCCGAACTGCTCGCCGACGAAAAGGAACGGGCCGAACACATCATGCTGGTCGATCTGGCTCGCAACGACGTCGGGATAGTGGCCGAACCGAATACCGTCGAACTGTCCGACGTGATGACAATCGAGCGTTACAGCCACGTGATGCACATCGTCTCCGACGTCAAAGGCAAACTGGCCAAGGGCAAGACCGCCTTCGACGCCCTTCGCGCGACTCTTCCGGTCGGGACCGTCAGCGGCGCGCCGAAAGTCCGCGCGATGGAAATTATCGACGAGATGGAACCGACCCGTCGCGGTCCTTACGCCGGCGCGGTCGGGTACGTCGATTTCAGCGGGAACATGGACACCTGCATCGCGCTGCGGACGATGGTAGTCGCGGGCTCAAAGGTCTATGTCCAGGTCGGTGCTGGTATCGTCGCCGACTCAATCCCCGCCCGCGAGTACGACGAGACCATCAACAAGGCCAAGGCGCTGCTGAAGGCGATCGAAGTGGCCGAGGCAGGGTATGACGAGTGAGTCGTTCAGCCCGTCCGCCGGAACACCGACCATGAGCGGGCCAAGGTCAGCAGTTCCAGCAGGGTCAGCGCGGCGATGGTGCCGGCTACGTCGGCCAGCCAGTCGCCGAGGGAATTATCCCTGCCGACCAGCGGCTGGGTCATCTCGTCGATTGCCGCGTAGGCGAGCATTGTGAAGAAGATACATGTGATGCGTTTGGCGCCGGCGACCCCGTGAACCTGCAGTGTCAGCCAGAACACCCCCGCCAGGATGAAGAAGCCGACGGCGTAGAGGACTTTGTCGGAGACGTCCGCTCTCGGAAGGCGATTTGCGGGGGTGTGGGTGGCGGTAACGGCGGCGACCCAGACGATGAGGCATAAAACCAGAATCAGTCGGCGGCGCAGGATGTGCGAAGACCGGGTCATTGTGTCGCCTCAGGCGATGGGACGGACTGATGCTCGATTGACTCGACAGCCCCGATGTAATCGGGGTTGTCGGCAACATCAGCGGGCGGCGGGGTCTGGACCAAAGTACCCTGGCCTGCCTGTTCGGCGGAAACTCCGGCGGCGTCGGAGGCGAAGGCGGCGAGGAACTCATCGGCCAGTGCGTCGTAGTCTTTAGCGCCGTGGGATAATGGGTCGTAACGCCGGATGGTCGTCCCGTAGCCGGGGCACTCTGCAAGTTTGATGTTTCGGCGGATGTAAGTTTTGAAGATATGCGCCTCCGCCCACGGCGCATCGCCGCCGCGTGCGGATGCGAAAAATTCTCGTACGTCCTCGACCACTTCGCCGGACAGGCGCGTACCGGTCTCGAACATGCAGAAGATTACGCCGGCGACCTTCAGTTCCGGATTAATCCGACGGCGCACCAGCGATACGGTCTCCAGCAGTTGCCCCAGCCCCTGGAGCGCGAGGAAGTGAGGCTGGAGCGGGATAAGGACTTCTCCCGCCGCCGACAGGGCGTTGAGCGTCAGCAGCCCGAGGCTCGGCGGGCAGTCTATCATTATGAAGTCGTATGGAAAGGTTTCCTCGGCAATGCGGTCGCGGAGGATTTGCTCGCGTCCGACAGCCCCTGCCAGTTCGACCTCGGCGGCTGCAAGGTCGATTACCGACGGGATAATGGTGAGGTTCGGCTCAACATTAATTGCGGCGCGTGTCAGCGGCGTATCGGAGGTAAGGACGTCGTACACGCCGGACCGTCTCGTCGTCGGGTCGATACCGAAGTGCATCGTAAGATGCGCCTGCGGGTCAAGATCGATGAGGCAGACGTTTTTTCCATTTCCGGCCAGGGCTGCACCAAGATTGGCCGTCGTCGTGGTCTTGCCCACGCCGCCTTTTTGATTGGTTATAGCGATCGTTCGCACGCACGACATTATAGGTCCGCCCGCCCGACCCGCAAGTTCGCCTCCGACAATAAAAAAGCAGCAGGTGCCGCCGTGGCAAGGGTACCTGCTGCTCCAGAGGCTTTCTCATGCCTCATCTGTTTTGTACTGGCTGCTTTTCAGCCGTGAAAATTATTACCTTTTCTTCTTTGCGACCTTCTTCTTTGCAACTTTCTTCTTCGCTACTTTTTTCTTTGCAACTTTCTTTTTCGTAGCTTTCTTTTTTGCCATTGCACCGTCTCCTCTCAGGTTAGGTGTTTCCCACAAAGCCTTTTAACAAACCACATGATAACTTTTTACACGGACTCATCACTTTTTCCAAAACAAAAAAACTTTTTATCTAAAAAATTTTTCGACACGACACGCATCATTACTTTAGCGCAAATACAAAATTCAAATTCCCCGTAACGTTTTTTGAGCAGCGCGAGCCTGAGCGTCGGTGCGTTTCGGGATGCGGCGCGTCATCGTGCGTGTTCCGCTGGTGTGTTTTTCGTTCCGACGGCGTACAATAGTAGTGGGTGCGGACGATCGAAAGAGAAAGGCCGGTCCGATGCAAAACGATCCGCTGCAATTAAGTAATAACGCCATTCGCATTCTTCGGAAGCGCTACCTGGCAAAAGACGGTAACGGCGTCGTCATCGAAACGCCGTTGGAAATGTTTGGCCGGGTCGCTTCAGTCATTGCGTCGGCGGAACGGCGTTACGACGGTCAAGAGGCGGTGGAAGCGTCGGCGAAAACTTTTTGTAACCTCATGTCAGGCGGCATCTTACTGCCGAACAGCCCGACGCTGATGAACGCCGGCCGCGATCTGGGCATGCTCAGCGCATGCTTCGTTCTGCCCGTGGCCGACAGCGTCGAGGGCATCTTCGAATCCGTCAAACACGCCGCGCTTATCCAGAAGACCGGCGGCGGGACGGGCTTCGCCTTCGACCGTCTTCGCCCCGCCGGCGACTACATCGCCTTCAGCGGCGGGGTCACTTCCGGGCCGATCTCATTCTGGCGGGTCTTCGCCGAAGCGACACGCGCCATTCAGCAGGGCGCATTCCGTCGCGGCGCGAACATGGGAATGATGAGCGTTACGCATCCGGACATACTTAAATTCATCACCGCCAAGAACCGCGCCGGCGAGTTTGAAAATTTTAATATTTCCGTCAAGGTCGGCGATGATTTTCTTTCGGCCCTTGACGACCGTCCCGGCGGCGCGCACGTCGTAATCAATCCGCGTACGCAGAAGCGCTATATTATTCCGCGCGGCATCGACATCTCCGCCTGCACGCTGGCGGACCTCCGCAGCGCCGACGAATCTCAAAGCGGCTGCTACACCGTCGCCGACGTCTGGGGCCTTATCGTTTCATGCGCGCACGCGACCGGCGAACCGGGCCTGTGCTTCATCGACCGCATCAACGTCGACAACCCCACGCCGAAACTCGGACGGATTGAGGCGACCAATCCCTGCGGCGAGCAGCCGCTGCTGGACTACGAATCCTGCAACCTCGCGTCGATTAACCTGGCGAAGTTCGTTCACGACGGACGATTCGACGAGGACGCCTTCGGCAGGACGGTCGAGGTGGGCGTTCGGCTGCTTGACGACGTTATCGACGTGAATAATTACCTCATCGAACCGATTCGGCAGGTAACACTGGGAAATCGGAAGGTCGGGCTTGGCGTGATGGGCTTCGCCGACGCATTGATGCAGATGTGGATTTCCTACGACAGCGACGAAGGCGTCGCCTTCGGCGGGCGCATCGCGCAAATCCTTACGGAGCGGGCATTTTCGGCCTCGGAGGCCTTGTCCCGTCGGCGAGGCTGCTTCCCGAATTATTCGGGCAGCCTGTGGGATGTTCGCTTCAATCGCCCCATGCGCAACGCCGCCGTTACGACCATCGCCCCGACCGGAACGATAAGCATTATCGCAGGATGCTCCGGCGGGATCGAGCCTGCCTTCGCAATGGCGTTCTGCCGGAACGTCCTCGACGGGCAGACCATGCTGGAGGTCAACAGCGTATTCGAACGAACCCTCAAACGGCGCGGGCTCTGGAGGGACGAGATTCCCCGTCGCCTCGCTTCCGGCGGGCGGCTTGCGGATTTTTCGGACATCCCCCCCGACGTTCGCCGCATCTTCGTTACCGCCCATGAAGTTCCACCGAGCCGACACGTACAGATGCAGGCTGCCTTTCAGAAATATATCGACGGGGCGATCTCGAAGACGATTAACCTTCCCGCCGACGCGAAGGGCGAAGACGTGGACAAGGTTTTCCGCCAGGCGTGGCGAAGCGGGTGCAAGGGCATCACCGTTTATCGCGACCGCTGCCGGCCCGCCCAGCCGATGGGCTTCGCCGCGGAGAGCCACTGCCCGAACTGCCACGCCGCATTAGACGCGCAGAAGTCATGCAGCCGATGCCCGTGCTGCGGATGCACCATATGCCAATAATGACCGATGACCAATTATCGATGCCACCTGTCCGCTCTTGCTTTTCGGTGGTGTGATTTTGTACGATACCCGGCTCGTTGGGAACTTTCAGAGTGAACGAATTGGCGAGCGCGAATACCGTGCGTATTTGTCTTATATTAAGTATGTTTCTTCTGTTCCTGGCCGGTTGTGCCGTTCCCCAGGATCAGAATACGCCCGTCCAGCCCCGGCTGCTGGTCGAGCCGACTACCGGGCGGCTATATTACCTTTACGTGCCCAGCACCTACCGGCGTGACAGGCCCGCCCCGGTAATCGTCTCCTGCCACGGGACCGATCCGTTCGACGTAGCCGCCCACCACGTCGGCGAGTGGAAGTGGCTGGCGGAAAAGTACGGATGCATCCTCATCTGTCCGAAACTGACCAGCAGCGACGGAATACTCGGAACCGGCGCAATCAATCAACTTCTTCGAGATGAGCGGCTCATTATGAGCATCATCGGGCAGATGCACTACATCTACAACATCGACCGGCGGAACATAATGATGACGGGCTTCTCCGGCGGAGGGTTCCCGGTTTATTTCATCGGCATCAGGCATCCGGACGTCTTCACCGTCGTTGCCGCACGCAACTGCAACTTCAACCGAAACGCGCTGGAAGGATGGTACCCGCCCGAAGCGGTCAGGACGCCTGTGATAGTCTATTACGGGGAGCATGATCCGGGTGCGATTAAAGACCAGTCCGAAAATGGCATTGCTTACCTGCGATCGGCGGGGTTCAGAGTTACCGCCGCCGTCATCCCCGGAAGCGGGCATGAACGACACCCGGAAGTGGCTATAAAATTCTGGCTGGAAAACTGGAACGGCCCAGCGCCGACGCGATCATACAGCCGTAACCCGTAACATAAACCGGACGGAAACAATTCGGAGTTTTCCCATGCGGGGCACACTGGCGGAAAAGATTCTTGCCGCACACATTGTTGACGGCAGCCTGGAGGTCGGCGGCGAGATAGGCATCCGCATCGATCAGACCCTCACGCAGGACGCTACGGGCACGATGGCATTCCTTCTGTTCGAGGCGATGGGGGTTCCGAGGGTGAGGACCGAGCTGTCGATCAGTTACGTCGATCACAATATGGCACAGTTTGGCCCCGAAAACCATAACGACCACCTCTACCTCCAGTCCGTCGCCGCGAAGGTCGGCACGTATCACAGCCGACCCGGTAACGGCATCTGCCACCAGGTGCACCTGGAGCGGTTCGCTGCGCCGGGCAAGACTTTGCTGGGCAGCGATTCGCACACGCCGACGGCGGGGGGCATGGGCGCTCTGGCGATTGGCGCGGGCGGGCTTGACGTGGCTGTGGCTATGGGAGGCGGGGCGTTCTATCTGACGTGCCCTGCCGTTGTGGCCGTCGAACTCAAAGGCCGATTGGGTCCGTGGGTCGCGCCGAAGGACATCATACTGAAACTGTTGAGCATCATGACCACCGAGGGCAATGTCGGCGCGGTGGTCGAATACTGCGGCGAGGGCGTCGCATCGCTTTCAGTCCCCGCACGGGCGACCTGCACCAACATGGGTGCCGAACTGGGCGTTACGACGAGCGTCTTTCCGTCCGACGAGGTAACGCGGGCGTTTCTGGAGGCACAGGGCAGGGCGGAGCAGTTCGCAGCCCTTTCCGCCGACGCCGACGCCGAGTACGACCGGATAACCAAGCACCTCCACGTCGAGCGAGATTCAGCCGTTATCGAAAACATCCGCCGACACTGCCCGGATGCCGAAATAGGTCAGGCCGACGACGGGATAGCGGAGGTGAGTTTCAGCCGGGTTGTGATCGACTTATCCGACCTTGCCCCGCTGGCCGCAGCGCCGTCATCGCCGGGGAACGTCGAGGAAATAGCCGGCCTGGCAGGGACGAAGGTTGATCAGGTGATTATCGGCTCGTGCACAAACTCCAGCCTTCACGACCTTATGGTCGCCGCGGCAGTGCTCAAGGGGCGAAAGATCCATCCGCGAGTGGAACTAGGAATAGCGCCGGGAAGCAGAGGCGTGCTGAAGATGCTGGCCGATAACGGGGCGCTTGCCGATTTGGTGGCTTCTGGTGCGCGTATTCTTGAATGTGGCTGCGGACCTTGCATCGGACAGGGATTTTCGCCGGGTAACGAGCGCGTGAGTCTGCGGACATTCAATCGCAACTTCGCCGGGCGATCCGGCACGAAGGGCGATAAGGTATATCTCGTCTCGCCGGAGGTCGCCGTCGCAGCCGCGCTGACCGGCGAGATTACCGACCCGCGAAAACTGTCCGTGCCGTATCCGAAAATCCCGTCGGTTACGAAGTTCCTTATCGACGACGGCATGATTATCCCACCGCTTTCAGCCGAGCAGTCCGCCGACGTCGAAATCATCCGCGGGCCTACGATTGTCAAGCCGCCGGCTGGACAGCGCCTGCCGGAGAAAATCGACGGCGAGGTACTCATCAAGGTCGGCGACAAGATCACCACCGACCACATCATGCCGGCGGGGACGCTGCTGAAACTGCGGTCGAACGTACCGGAATACGCAAAGCACGTCTTCGCCCCGCTGAACGAGCCGGGCCTGCCGACTTTCGCCGAACGGGCCATGGCGGCCAAACAGGAAGGTCGTGCCGGTGTAGTCGTCGCCGGTGATTCATACGGGCAGGGATCGTCGCGCGAGCACGCCGCACTGTGCCCGATGTACCTCGGCGTGCGGGTCGTTATCGCCAGGGCAGTCGAGCGGATCCACCAGGCCAACCTGGTCAACTTCGCAATTCTGCCCCTGACCTTCGCCGAACCGGGCGATTATGACCGCATCGAAGCAGGCGACCGGCTCGTTATCGAGGATGTTGCCGGTGCTATCGCATCCGCCGAGACGGTTACCGTCGGCAACGCCACGAAGGGTTTCGATTTCACCTGCAGGGTAAGCCTCAGCCCACGCCAGCGGAAAATCCTCGTCGCCGGAGGACTGCTGAACTACACGCGACAGGCAGAGCAATGAGTTATTATCACGCTCAAGTGCAATCCTACGCGAAGACAAGTCGATGGCCTTTGGGCTTGGGGATTGGGTCGCCGAATTCTTTGGCGGTTTCGATCCACAATTCAACGGCAGAGTGAATATTGGACAGGGCAGCCTCATGGCTGTCGCCGTGGGCCATGCAGCCCGGTAGTTCAGGGACCTCGGCAATATACGCCTTGTCATCCTCGCTCCAGAAAATGATTATCTCGTATTTATCCATCAAAGTCTTTTCCGCTGAACTCACGGAGCTATTTTACCTTAAAACCGCTCATATGCCAATAGACTTGAATCTTTCCCCATGTCGGACGTAGAATCGTCGTTTGCAGGGCGGATTATTATGAAGGTTCCGGTGTGGACATATTGGGCGGCCTTTGGGTTGGCGGTGGCGGCAGGCGCTTCGGGGCAGTCTCCTGCCAGGACGGTTGGTCCGTCCGACGGAGCGGCGACGCGCCCATCCTCGCCGGCGGACGAAATTCAGATTCCCCCGTTCGACCCGACAGCAGTGCCGATTACGCTTCCTACGACGGTTACGGCTTCCGATGAGCGGCGTCCGACGCTTCCGAGCGGAGTGATGATAATAGACCGGGTCGCCTCAATCGAAAAGGACCCCACCGAAAAGTGGCATACAATACAGGACCCGCAAGTCGGCGTGCTTTACCTCCTGCCTTGCGAATCTCTGGAGGCCGTCGAAAAGGCCCACGCCGAGAACCCCGAAGCGACGTTCAATCTTTCCGGCGAGGTCTATCGCTACCGGGGGGGCTACTACATGCTCCTGCACAGGGCGATGCTTATATCGAAATCGCCGTCGTCCGCCCCGGACGAAACGACCCAACCGGCTACGACAACCGCCGCTGCGACCAGTCCCGCCGAGCCGCCCGTGGCGAGTCCCGATATAATCGGGATCGAGCCGACTTCGCGCCCGGCTGAAAGCAGGCCTGCAAAGGCTTCGGCAGACGATATTGCCGCCGAACTGCTCCGCGAAACGCCCGCCAGACCTATTGTTCCGGTCGTCCAGCCGAAACTGCCCGAAGCCGTTCCTGCGCCGTCCGGAGTGCCGTCGGGGAAGCCACTCCAGGCCGGGCCTGGGAAAAATGCAGTCTATCGGCTCGCACGACTCCTTCCGAAAACAGAAGAGCAGGAATGGGCGCGACTGGCGTTCGAGGCGGACAACACGCTTCAGGAACCGCCGATGATGGCCTTGCCGAATCTGTACCTGGAGAGGATGGAGACGCTCTCATGCGAGGGGAAAACTATCGGAGCGGTCTTTCACATCTCCGGCGAGGTCCACCGATACAGGGGAAAAGATTATCTCCTGCTCCGGGCGATTATTAAAAAACGCGACATGGACCAGTTCTGAACCACAAAGGACTTGAACCACAAAGGACACAAAGAGCACAAAGAAAAGAAAGGAATTTTTAATTATCTTGTTCTTTGTGTCCTTTGTGCTCTTTGTGGTTTAATCTTTTAGGATGCGGATATTCACCGATGCAATTTCTTTTTCCATGGGCGTTGTTGTCGTTGTTGCTGGTGGCGGCGGCGGCTTTCTGGTCGCTTCGCCGCCCGATGCAGAAGGTGATGTCGGTCGGCAGCCTCCGGCTTTGGGAGCGTGCGGTTGAGTCGCTTGGTCCGGCGGCGCGCAAATCCCGCCGCCTCACGGCGGCATGGTGGCTGCTGCTGGCGGGTGCTGCTGCGGCGGCGGTTGCGATGTCGCGCCCGATATACTACGCCGAATCACCGGCCAGGCGGATCGACGTGGCGATGTACCCATCTGCGGAACTGGCGGGACTTCCGGAAGGAACGCTCGGAGAAATTACAGGGGCATTCCTCCGGCGACTTGCGCCGACAGACCGCGTCAGGCTGATTCTTCCGACGACCCTCGGTGGGATGAGCGATTTTATCAGCCCGGACGAGGCGGCCCGGCGGGTCGGCAGGATGCGTCCTCTGCCCACTGCCGCAGAAGACCTCACACTTCCGGCCGGCGACCAGAGTGTCCAGCGCCTCTACCGCTTCGCGCCTGCGACGCTGAAGACCGAAGACGGGCCGGGAATTACCACAATCGCACTTCCTGCCAGGCCCGGGGATGTAACCATAGACGCATTCGCCGTCAGCGCCGTCGGGGAAGAAGCCGTTCAGGTCTTTGTGGCTGTGCGAAACCACGCAGACGGTCCGAAGCGGGGCGAGGTGGTCATCACCGGTCAGGGCAGGCCGACCGTTACGATGAAATACGACCTGCCCCGATTGGCTCGCCGGTCGCTGATTTCCCAATTCCCCGGCGGGTGCGATTACTATTTCGCCGTGATTACCGGCCAGCAGGGTCCGTGCTCGTCGGCCTATGCGGTCCGGCGACGCCGGACAACAGTCGATGTGGCGGTTGTCGGCCGGTCCGAGCCGCTTGTTCGCCGATTCGTGCAGAAGAATCCGGCCCTTCGTCTCATTGACGCCCCCGCCGGGGCCGACGCCGTTATCGCCGTCGGCGCTGATGCGCCCGCAGATATACCGGCGGTGGTTATTGACCCGCCGGAAGCGCCGGCGGGATGGCGCAAGGGAAAATTGCTGGAAAATATCGCGCTCCGCGACGCCGACACGCTGACCGATCATCCCATCCTTGCCCACGTTGATTTATCGGCTGTCGCCGTTCGGCGGGTGGTCGGCTGGCTACCGGTCGAGACGCCAGGCCAGGAGCGATTGGTAAGCATCGGCGCCGATGCGATCATCCTGGCAGGGACGAACCCGCCGCGCGTCTGGGTGGCGTTTGATCCGGCCACTGAAAACACCAACTTCGCCATGACGGAATCGTTCGTGGTCTTCCTGGCCAATGTCTTTAAATATCTGGCGCCACAGGCGCGTCCGAATGTTTCCTGGGAATCGGTTTCGCCTCTGTCGGCCGGTCCGAGGCGGGACTGGAAGCCGGTGGAAACGGGGCAATACTCGCCTCCTGCCCTCGGAGACGACGACCCTTTGCCCTGGCCCGGTCTGTACCGCGACGGGTCCGGCGAAATCCACGCCGTAAGCCTCACGGGCCTGAAATCCGCTGCGCCTGAAACCGACCCGCTCAAACGCATCGCCGAGATTTCCCTGCCGGAACCGCAGCCATTAACCCAAGGCCGGGAACTCTGGGGCTTCCTCGCTCTGGCGGCGGCGATGCTCTGGATGGGCGGGTGGGTTTTGCGCATGAGATGAATTTAAATAAACAGCGCGGCGGGCTTATCAACCTGCCGCGCTGATTGTGTAACAGATAAAACTCACGCTATACTTACTTCCGCCGCCTGCGAATCAGCGCCAACCCGCCCAGCACCAGCAGGCACATCGTGGCCGGTTCGGGGATCTGAACTTCCAGGGCATCGACGTTGTCGTCAAACAGCAGGCCAAGCGACGCGGCGTTGTACCGGACGACATTTGTGTTGTCGAAGGTCGTGTAGAAGATATCAGCCGGTGATGCGCCAAGTGCAATCAGCGTCGGTGAACCGGGGGCAAGGCTGAACAGTGCCGCCACTGGCATGGGTAAGGGACTAGGATGGGAAAAGCAGTTCAGCACCAGCGCATCCAGGTCGTCGCCGGGCTGCAGGCCCATTCGGGCTGCTGGGACGATGACACTGAATGTTCCTGTCGGTGACCCGAACGGCCCGGAGGCAAGGATATCAGCCGAGCTTATACCGGCAGTCAGCGAAGGCGAACCCGCTCTCAGCGAGAAAAATACAGCCCTGTCTTGTATTCCATCGCCGACCAGCAGCGGGAGCAGGTCGAACTCCTCGAACGAAAACGCATCAAGATTGTCCTGGAGACCCGCATTAGCCACCAGCGGACTGATAATAGGAATCTCTCCATAGAAATTCTGATTTACGTACAGTGAGTTGATGCCTTGCGGCGTGGTTCCCGTACCGTATTGGTCCGTTGTTACAAAAACATCGCCCGCCTGTTGGTTACGTACCGCCTGGCCAAGGACATCCAGGGGCGTCATAGGCCCGGGCATACCCATAGAGTTGCGATCCACAGAAAAGTAGATGATATTGTTCCAATGCACGGCGTCGTTGCCGCCGGAGAGGGCATCCAGTTCGTCACCGGCCATCAGGCCCAGGTTGGCCTTGGGGATCTGCACCGACATGCCGACATTCAACAAGTCGGCTGGATCTCTCAGCGACGGCGAAACGGCGTCGATACTAAACGTCTCCGGGTCTGCCTGCGACAAAGCACCTGTCATCGCAACCACAACAACCGCAACTAAAAGCCGCCCCGTCTTTGTTTTCGCGCTCATGTTCCCGCTCCCTTCATAAGGCTGACATTGCATTTTCCCTTTGTCGCACCGTCTCACAGACAGTTCACGCGCCAAAGGCCCACGCAATGTTCAATGCTGGTTACATGCCGCGGCGAGCGCTACGTCCGACGTCCATACATCCAGGCCGCCGGTGCGGCAGAGCGGTGCAAACCCCACTTAAATCCTCACGAAGCAAATGCTGCCGGCACAACAAGACTGCAAACCCGAAATCAGGGAAGAATAAAGAGGAGAAATCTACCCTCGCTCAATATCCCTCGCCCGTGGCTCATCGGGCATGCTCACCTACATTACTACGATACGCGGTATATGATACACCGTAATCGTAATCTGTCAAGTAGAAAATCCTCAAACTTCCCGATTTTTTTCGAGGGGTTTGACCGGCGGATGCTTGGGGTAAAGCGCACTCCTCGTGCGTGACGATGTATGGGATAGGACAAGTATTCCATAACTCGTTACGGCATAGGGAGGTGCGACATGTTGAAGCAAATGGCTTTGATGGAATCTCTATCGTCAAATCTGCGTAGT
>CAYUYD010000038.1:0-13392 GCA_964449105.1 uncultured Planctomycetaceae bacterium
TAGGCCCCAATCGAAAATCAAAAATCGAAAATCAAAAATCCCTGCCTGCCGGCGGGGCGGACTCGCCTCTCCTGTCGATTGTGATACCTGCCCATAACGAGGAATCCCGCTTGCCGGGGACGCTGGAGGAGGTTTTTGCCTTCCTGAGCGTTCAGCCTTACTCGGCAGAGGTCCTGGTGGTCGAGAACGGCAGTGAGGACCGGACCTTTGAAGTCGCTCAATCCTTTGTGAGCGGCCATCCCTCGCTGCGCGTGTTTCGGGAGAGCCGACGTGGCAAAGGTCTGGCCGTCCGCCGGGGGATGCTGGAGGCGGAGGGTCAGTTCCGCTTCCTCTGCGATGCCGACCTGTCCATGCCCATCGCCGAGGTCAACCGGTTCCTTCCGCCGCTTCTGGAGGATTTCGATATTGCAATCGGTTCGCGCGAAGCGCCCGGCGCAATCGTCGATCAGCCCGCCTCGCGCCGGCGGATCGGGAGAATCTTCAACGCAATCGTTCGTCTGCTGGCGCTTCCGGGGCTGCGAGATACGCAGTGCGGCTTCAAGTGCTTTCGCGCCGCTGTGGCTGAAGACGTCTTCAGCCGCCAGAGGCTCGACGGAATGGCTTTCGACGTTGAAGTGCTTCGAATCGCCAGGCATCGGGGATATCGCATTATCGAAAGGCCTATTACCTGGCGTTTCGACCCGGACTCGCGCGTCCGACTGTTCCGCGATTCGACGCGAATGGTGCTGGAACTGTTGACGATCCGGCGCAACGCCCGACGCGGACTCTACGATGAATGACTGATTACCGGCTGCTAACTTTTTACCGGTCGCTTCCGGAGACGATTTGCAATACGATAAGGGGGTGTTCGCCCGAAGCGACAAACCGTTCGGCCATGCTCACGACAAGCCGCTTGAAGACAGAGAATTTCCGGATGAGGACGACCTCATCGCCGATGATGATGAACGGTCGCCGCTGACGCTTCGGAACTGTCCGTCCTGCGGGAGACTTATTTATGAACAGTCCCAGCAGTGTCCGCATTGCAAAGAGTGGATATTCCTGGACGGACAGGACTGGCGCAGCAGCCGGAAATGGTACGTTCGCGGCGGATTGTATGTAACAAAGACGCTGGTGCTGAACTGGATATTCTGGCTGGCGATAGCGGCAATCGCGGCGATAGTTACTCTTCTGGAAATTTTCGGTTGGTTGGAACCACTGAGGGAATCGGGAGAATTGCCGTAATTCATGTTCGCTTTTAGTCGATATATAGTTTAAATTCGCAGCCGGGGTCAGCGAATACTCTGAGAGAGCATAAGCAATGAAAGTCCTGATGCTTGGTTGGGAATTTCCGCCCTATATCAGCGGCGGGCTGGGCACAGCCTGTTATGGGCTGACGCACGGACTGGATTCCGTCGGCGTGAAGGTGGACTTTGTCCTTCCGGTTTCTCTGCCTCAGGATGCCGGAAATCACGTTACGTTCAAAACGCCGGCCAACCTTCCTGACGGAACGAACAAAGGTGGAGGAAAGGCAAAGTCGGCGTTTCGCAATGTAACGATGCACGTTCTTCCTGCATTTCTCCAGCCCTACGCGACGCCGGAAGGTTTCGCCAAAACGATGCGGATATTAGAGCAGATGCGTCTGAGCGGCGGGGCTGCGGGCGGGAGCCTGCCGACCGGTACATTTCCGGTGGGAGAGTCGGGCAGGACCCCCACGAAAGGCGAGGCGGTCGGCTACGGCGGAGACCTGATGTTGCAGGTGCAGAAGTATGCGGCGCTGGCCGTTGAACTGGCGCAGGATACGGAATTCGACGTGATCCACGCCCACGACTGGATGACTTATCCAGCCGGTCTGGCGGTCGCGGCGCACTCAGGCAAGCCGCTGGTGGTCCACCTTCACTCCACCGAGTTCGACCGCTCCGGCGAAAACATAAATCAGCAGGTGTACGACATCGAGCGGGCCGGCATGCACGGGGCCGACAGGGTTATCTGCGTCAGTTACCTCACTCGCGGAATCGCGCTGAGTCGCTACGGCGTGAATCCCGAAAAGGTCGATGTGGTATATAATGCCGTTGAGATGCCCGCCGGAAAGACCGTAGGCACCAAGCCCATCGAGCGTGACGAAAAGATCGTCCTGTTCCTGGGGCGAGTTACCATGCAAAAAGGCCCCGAGTACTTCCTCCAGGCGGCCAAGAAGGTGCTGAAAAAGTTCAAGAAGGTCCGCTTCGTCATCGCCGGCAGCGGAGACCTCATCAGCCAGGCGGTCTCGCTCGCAGCCGATCTGCGCATCGGAAAGCACGTTACTTTCACGGGCTTTCTACGAGGCGACGACGTCGGACGGATATTCCGCATGGCCGACCTGTACGTCATGCCGTCGGTTTCCGAACCGTTCGGGATTGCGCCACTGGAGGCGATCAGTCACAATGTCCCCGTGATAATCTCCAAACAGTCCGGCGTCTCGGAAGTCCTCACGCACGTGCTGAAAGTCGATTTCTGGGACGTTGACGATATGGCCAACAAGATCGTCGCGGTACTCCGCCATCCCCCGCTTCGAAGGGTGCTCCGTCAGCAGGGGCAGATAGAACTGCGAAAACTCTCCTGGCTGGATTCAGCCAAAAAGTGCAAGAAGATTTATAAGGAACTTATCAGCGCGAGAAAACGACAGACCGGAAAACGGTAAAGCCAATGATAAATGATAAATGCTAAATGATAAATGATAAATGATAAAAGGTGCAATCGGCGTTCAGCATTTAGCATTTAACATTTATCATTTATCATTTAGTATTTAGTATTTATCATTCTTCCAGCATCGGGTCTTAGGCCCGCGGTAAGTTGAGGTTAGTCAGGGATTTAACAATGGCATCGGTAGTGTTTTATTTTCAGGTTCACCAGCCGTACCGTCTTCGGCGGTACAGCATCTTCGACAGCGGAACGGATTATTTCGACGATCATGCCAATGCCGAAATCTGCCGAAAGGTCGCGTCAAAATGCTATCTGCCGGCAAACGCGCTGATTACCGAGTTAATCGGCGCCAACGACGGGCGCTTCCGCGTGAACTACTCCGTTACGGGAATGGCGATCGAGCAGTTCCGCCGATTCTACCCGGAAGTGCTGGACAGTTTCGTCAAATTGGCTGAAACCGGCTGCGTAGAATTCATCGCCGAAACCTACTACCACTCGCTGGCCTTTCTGTATCGGCGGGATGAGTTTGTCGAGCAGGTCGAAAAGCACCGGCGGATGATAACCGATCTCTTCGGCCAGAAGCCGCGAACCTTCCGAAACACCGAACTGACCTACAACAACGACGTAGCCGAGGTCGTCGAGAAAATGGGCTTCGACATCGCCCTGACCGAGGGCGCTGATCACGTCCTTGGTCATCGCAGCCCGAATTTCATCTATCGCCCGCCCAATTGCAAAGGTCTCCGGCTGATGCTGAAAAACTACCGCCTCAGCGACGACATCGCCTTCCGCTTCGGGGACCGGGCGTGGGCGGAGTGGCCACTGACGACCGAAAAATTCGCCGACTGGGTGGACCAGATAAACGGAAACGGGTACGTCTGCAACCTGTTCATGGATTACGAGACCTTCGGCGAACATCAGTGGGGCGACACCGGCATCTTTGATTTCCTCCGCGCCCTTCCCGACAAGGTTATGGCTACGGGAAAGAACGACTTTTTGACCGTATCGGAGGCCGCTGACCGGTATCCGGTCGCCGGTGAACTGGACATCCCGCACATGATCTCCTGGGCAGACACCGAGCGAGACATCTCCGCCTGGCTGGGGAACTCCATGCAGGCAAACGCGCTGTTCGAGACCTACGCCATTACCGATGCCGTCCGCAGCAGCGGCGACGATGCGCTGATAGAAGACTGGCGGAAATTGCAGACCTCAGACCACTTTTATTACATGTGCACAAAGTATTTTGCCGACGGCGACGTGCACAAGTACTTCAACCCCTACCAGTCGCCGTACGATTCCTACATCAATTACATGAACATACTCGATTCGATCCGCGGGCGACTGCCGAAATAGATTGGGGGCTGGGCGGGTGTGGATGGTTATGAGCAGAGCGGCCATTTTCTTGACGTTACGAAAAAGGTCGGCCACGGTACCAGCCGGCTATTGAATCGTGTATTTTTAATGCCCAGCAGACCAGGCCCGAAGGGCCGATCAGAAGTTAGCCCTCTTATTGGCCCAGCCCCGAAGGGGCGAAAGAGCATTGTTTGTAAGGGGTTCTATCGCCCCTCCGGGGCTTGATGGTGTGTGGATCGCCATCCGGGGGCTTACGCCCACGGCTAACTTCTATCGCCCCGTTGGGGCTAACAAAAACGGACATTGGAGATACAGTACTCAATAATAGAAAGGATAGAAGAAAATGCTATGGTTTCTGTGGTACTCGGCCAAAATGCGATTCCCTGTAGGGCATGTACAGGATCCTGACCGTTTATTAGGGATTGTTCGTGATGTCTTTGGCCGAAAATTGGAATCCGTCAAGGCCCGAAATATTGAGATTGCCGAAAATTCATTGACGTTTACTGGTGGGATCTTTCGACTGGTGTCGAATTGGAATCTTTTAGGTCCCATTGATCACGGAACAATCGAGATAGTGGCAAGCGACCAAGTAATCACAGTTCGTTTTCGGATTTCTTTCGTCCAGTTGATTATTGTTTCGACGATGCTCACAACATTAATGGCTTTGGTTATCGCATCACGGTTTAGAGGGGAGCCTCCATTGGGTTTCTATATCTTTTTATGGTTTTGGTTTGTGGGAGGAAACATGGCCATTTCTATCCCTCGCTTTCGTGGATTCGTCAAGCGGTGCGTAAAAGAAGCCTTGAAGATAAAAAGGTGAACAAAGAAATTCTCTAAATCAAGGTAGGCGAGCCGGTCTGGTCCCATGACAAATTCGCAAAACGATATCCTGCCCAAGCCGATTGTCATTGACTGCCGCGGACAGGCCGATGAATTGTTGTCGCGGGAGTGGCTTATTGCCAACAAACTCGGCTCGTACGCCTCCTCGACGGTCGTCGGTGTCAACACTCGGCGGTATCACGGCCTGCTGGTGGCTGCGACGAATCCGCCCGTCGGAAGAATCGTCGCGCTGAACTGTCTGATGGACCAGTTGGTCTTTCCCGACGAGAAGACGTTCGACTTGGCGGCGTTCGAGTTCGAGGGGTCGTTTTCGCCCGACGGTCGGGCGAACCTGGTGGAGTACCGCAACGCCCCGGCTGCGACGTTCCTTTACCGATGCGGCGAGTCCGACGTGCTCAAGGAAATCATCCTTGCCGAATCGGTCAACGCCGTAGCCGTTCGGTATTCGCTGCTTTCCGGCCCAGGCGGGATGCTGCGTATCAGGCCTTTCGTATCCCTGCGGGACTATCACAGCCTGCGCCGTTGTAGCGATCCGCACCGGATGACTTATCTCCATTATTCCGACGGTATCCACGTCGAGGATCAGAAGAACGACATCGGCGCGATGCATATTTCCGTCGGCAGTTTCGCCGGTAAGGCCTCGGCTGGAGAGGGGCAGTTTCATCCCGATCCGCAATGGTGGCATCGTTTTCGCTACCGCGCCGACATTTCCCGCGGGCAGGAGGGCTTTGAGGACCTCTACACGCCGGGCTGGTTCGGCGCCACCCTGGCGACCGGCGGGGTGGTGCAGTTGCAGGCCTCCTTGGCCGGGGTCGGCGAGGTCGATTTCGACGCCGCCGTCGAATGTAAGCGCCGCTTGGCGCGCATCGTCGAAGCATTAGGAGACAGCGCCGACGAGACCACCGTCCGGCTGGCAGAAGCCGGGGATGTATTTCTCGTCTCGCGCGAGGGGCCCGGCGACCAGACGGGTAATACAATCCTCGCCGGTTATCACTGGTTCGCCGACTGGGGTCGGGACGCCATGATCGCCCTGGCGGGCCTGGCGCTGGAGACGAGGCAATATGAATCCGCCCTCGGCGTGCTTCGAACCTTCGCCGACGCCGTCGATGAGGGGATGATTCCCAATTGCTTCGACGAGCGGGGCGGCAGGTGCGGTTTCAACAGTATCGACGCATCGCTGTGGTTCATCATCGCCGCAGATCGCTACATCCGCGCCACCGGCGACGAGTCCGCCTGGCGGACCGGCCTGGGCGAGGTGGTCGAGAAGATACTACTGGCGTATCGGGACGGAACTCGCTTTGGAATCCACGCATGCCCCGACGGTCTGCTGACCGGCGGGGACGCCCGGACGCAACTGACGTGGATGGACGCGACAGTCGCCGGTAGGGCAGTTACCCCGCGATGGGGTAAGTGCGTCGAAATCAACGCCCTCTGGCACGAGGCACTGCGGATAGCCGCCGAGCGGTCAGACCAGCATGACCGTGCGCTGCTGTGGTCGGCCCTTGCCGACCGCGCCGCGGAGGCCTTCGAGCGGACATTCTGGAACGAAGACGCCGGCTGCCTCTACGACTGCGTCAATGCTGACGGGAAAGACGCATCCATTCGCCCCAACCAGATATTAGCCGTTGCGAGTCCGCACTGCCTGCTGCCTCCTGCCAGGCAGCGGTCGGTCGTCGAGGTGGTCCGGTCCGAACTGCTGACGCCCGTCGGTCTGCGAACGCTCTCGCCAGGCGACCCCGCATATCGCGGTCGATACGGCGGAAATCCCGAATCGCGGGACTCGGCGTATCACCAGGGAACGGTCTGGCCTTGGTTGATGGGGCCTTTCATCGAGGCGTATCTGAAGGTTCACGATTTCTCGCCGGCTTCGCGGGACCAGGCCCGCCGGTGGCTTTCCGCGTTTGACGAACATCTTGAGCAGGCAGGCGTCGGGTTCATCTCGGAAGTCTTCGACGGCGACCCGCCGCACAATCCCGGCGGGTGTATCGCGCAGGCGTGGTCGGTCGCCGAAATCCTGCGGGCGAAACGACTGATAGCGAAGGGATGCAAAAGCGGATAAAACATTTGCAGGGATGCAGGGGATACAAGGGATAAAAAATTAATTATTTTAAAATCCCGTGCATCCCCTGCATCCCTGCTAAAAAAATGCGACGATGTGTAATCATCTTGGTTGTGGTTTTTCTCGCAGCGGGCGTCGCCTGTGCTGAGATAACCGCCTCGCTGGAGGTCGTCGCCGGTCAGGTCGCCGCCGACGGACCTTATCGTCGGGCGGAACTTACTGTTACCAACTCGGCTGCAACGGCGACCGAAACGGTCCTGCTCAAACCGTCCGGCGTCGGGCTGACGGTCCGGTATAAACTGACCGTCCCGCCGGGAGCAACCGGCAGGCAAATCGTTTTTCTTCCGGCCATTTCGCCCGCGCAGGAATATGCCCTGACCGCACTGGACGCTTCCGGCGAGGTGCTTGGCCAGACATCCGCGTCGATCACCTGGCCGGCGGAACTGGTAACTGCCGACGCATTCATTGAAGACGCTTTCAAAGCCTGGACGGACGAACCTGCCTGCTGGTCGGCGAAAACCCGGTGGAATTACCTGCTTGTCCTGGCGATGTTCGTAACAGCCGCCGCTGCGACGCTGCTTATCCGCAGGCCTATACTTCGTGTCGGGGCCGTTGTGGTTATCACCGCTGCCGTTGCGGCGCTGATTGTCTTCGTCTTCATTCCCGCCGGTGCGGTTGTGCGGGAACAGCGCTACCACCTGCGGTTGCACGATGGCGCCGGTGGGCTTAAGTTGGATTCGTTTGCAGTTCTCTCTGCCCGGCGGACGACGGAATGGTCGCGTAAAATTTCGCCGCTGCCGTATCCGGTCTGGCCCGATCGCGCCGCCGCTGCCGCCGCCGCCGCCGTGGTGGACCCGATTGCCGGTACGATTCATCTGACGCTCCGCCAAGGCATGGTCCGCATTATCCGCCCGGACTGGCGGGGGCGCCCCGACGTAATCGATCCGCTTCCAGGATGCGTTCGCCGTGAGCCGGAGGGACTCGTTATCGAGTACCACTGGATACGTGAAGATGCGATGCTGATTCACGACGATTCGGTCTGGCTGTTCGACTCCAGCGACCTGGACAAGACAATGGTCCAGACCGACCAGGCACAATCCTACGGGGCGTTTCTGGCCGGCAAGGGCGGGCGGAAACTGCACATCTATACCCTCCCTCTGTTGAACTATTGGCGAAACAGGCACCAGCGGGCGGGAGATTTCTATCTGGTGAGATTGGAGCCGGCAGGCAGCGCGTTCGGCGGCGCTTTCATGGAGGTGGTGCGGCTCGTGGAGATGCCATCCGGCGCTGCTACGACTTCAGCGCCGGCTACAACTCATCCTCTTCCTCTTCAAACCCCTCAATAGGCGGTGCGTCTTCGGGCTTTAATCGCCTGCCCGCCTCGGTCCAGGCGTCTTCGTACTTCGTCGCCTCGAACGGTTCCGTCGGAGGATTGAGGCGCGAGGCGGTATAGTGGGCGATAATGGCGACCAGCAGGATCAGCGAGAAGGCCAGCACGCCCATCGTCAGATAGGCCAGACCCAGAAAGTAATCCCGTTGCTCCTGGTCCTGCGGGACCGCCGTCAGCACCAGGTACAGCACGCCCGCCAGGACCGCGATCCACACCACCATGGCGATTACCAGGATAGCGAAGTTTGTCGCTCTCGTATAATACGTGGATGTTTTCACCATTTCGCATCTTCCCGCGGGTCGTACGGGTCGGACCGGCTGAATTCGTCCAGCAGTTCCCTGCCTTTTTCGGAGATTTTCTTCGGCAGGACGATTTTGATTACGACGTACTGGTCACCTCGGCTGCCGGTTTTCGGATCTGGGATGCCTTTTCCCTGCAGGCGCAGGCGCGCCTTGCCGGATGTGCCGGGCGGAATCTTCACCACTGTCCGACCGTCGATGGTCGGAACGGTAACTTTTGCCCCCATCGCCGCCTCGGTAATGCTGACGGGCAGGTCGAGGTATATATCAGCCCCGTCTCGGCGGAAGTACGGATGGTCGCGGACGTGGGTTATGATGTACAGGTCGCCCGCCCCGCCTGGGCCGGAGGCGCCTTGGCCTCGGAGGCGAATCCTGCTTCCTTCGCGGACGCCGGCGGGGATCTTCACCTCGATTCGCTCACCCCTGCCGTCCGGTCTGCGAATTTGCAGCGATGTCGAGCAGCCCTTAACCGCCTGCATGAAATTCAGCGTGATGTGCGATTCGGCGACCGGCGTGACGGATTCTGCCGTTCTTGAGGATCGCCTGGACTGGCGTCGGGACCGACCGCCCAGCGCCGCCATGAGGTCCTCCAGGCTCATCCCGCTGAACTGGCTGGACGAAAAGAGGTCCTCAAAGTCAAATCCCGCTCCGCCGCCGGGCCAGGTCTGCGTATAGACCTTTGCCCTGCCCTGGCCGCCTCGACCAAAACCGAACGCTCCCGGTTCGGCGTGGCCGAACTGGTCGTACATCTTCCGCTTTTCCGGGTCCGCGAGAACCTCGTAGGCTGCGGTTGCCTCCTTGAACTTGCCTTCGGCGTCGGGCGACTTGTTCACATCGGGGTGATATTTACGCGCCAACCGGCGATAGGCCGATTTTATCTGCCTGTCCGAGGCAGAACGATCCACACCCAGAATCTCATAGTAATCTCGCTGATCCATTTCGCTTTCAATTATAGACCAGTCGGACCGCAGGGGCAATCAGGCTCTCCGGGCCGAAATCGGGGACGTAAAAAATTTGAAAATTCTTTCTTGCAATCGTCATGGTCGCCGGTGGTATAATTATGGTGAAGTTCATATCTATCATTGGCTGGACACGGAGGTTGGCCGCAGGTTAATTTTACAGGGAAGGTCGGTCCGGAGGGACCGTCATGTTTGTAAGAGAGGAATGGCCAATTCGAGGCTGCCGGCCTGGCAGGTACGGCTTGCCTGAAGAAGACAGCGAACAGGCTCAAATCATCCGTATGGCCAACGTTGAGATTTATGCGAAACGCGCCAGAGCCGGGCTGCCTATCTTCAGGGACGTCAGAGACTCCGCCATCAGCGGGGACAATCGCGCCTCTGCCAGGTAAAGTCAGGAAGCACAAAGCGACAGCCGAACCACGGGGCCCGCCGCTCCGTTGACGCTGTGGGCGTTGCGGGTGATCCGTGAACACGTACTTTGTATGCCTGCGAATCCCCGCCCGGCACGCTTGACACAGACCTCACCGAACCGGTAACGTGCAAACAGCAGGGGACCCCCAAATCGCGATACGTTGCGATTTTGGGACCCCGCCAAGCGCCCGTAGCTCAATTGGACAGAGCATCGGTCTTCGGAACCGAGGGTTACAGGTTCGAGTCCTGTCGGGCGTAGTGAAAAGGCGGGTGGCGTGGTCGCGGTGTTTGCCTGCCCCTTGGGGGCGGCAAATACTTGTGCAGATTCGGACGGTGTGATAACTTCCAGATTGAACGCTACGCCAGGCGCTGCGTCGTGCTTAAAGTAAAAGTAAGGGACGGCGAAATTGGGACGAGGCGTCATGAAAAAGCAACAAATCGTAATCTTCGTGTTGGCGGCGGGGTGCTTCTGCTGTGAATTGTGCGGACAGGACGCCCCGCGGCGCGAAAAGGATTCGCCGGCCGACAAAGCCGAAAGGCTTTACGCATCGGCAATGAGCCAGTATCGCGCCAGAGAATGGAAACAGGCGGAAGGACTGCTGGAAGGATTCGTCAAAGACTACTCCTCGCACGAATACGCGCCCATTGCACTGATGCAGCTGGCGTACTGCCGGAGCGAACTGAAGGATTTCGACGGATATGATAAAGCGCTGGATGAGGTGATAAAGCAATTTGCCGGTTCGCCGGCATGGTATATAGCCCACGGTTCGAAACTGGCGCGTCGTAAGACGCTCAAGGACAACGACGGATACCTGTCGCTTCTGGAGTCGATGCTCCGCCTCGCGCCCGAAGCGCCGTTATTTCTGCACGGCGGTATCGGCGGGTACTACGGCATCTACAGGCAATACGAATACTATCCCAGGTTTTTCGAGCCCGTAGCCGCCAGGCTGGGTCTGCTTGACCGGGGGAGCGGCTGGGCAATGGACATCGCCGAAATGGCCGACACGCCCGAGCGCGCCGAAAGGGCGCTCAAGGCCCTGGCGAAGACCCTCAGACTGCAAGAGAAGGAATTAACCCCGTACTGGCAGTTCGCGCACGCAGCACTCCTGAAAAAGACAGGAAAGACCGAACTGGCGGAAACGACCTTCCAGAACTATCTCAAGGCATGGGGAGACGACCCCCGCGCCATCAGTCTGTGGCTGCTGAAGATCGCCGACGCCAAGGCGCACGATGACGAAAAGACCGTCAAGGACGGATTTGCGTATCTCATCGAGACCTGGCCGGGCGCAGGGAGCAAGAACTGCTACTCCTACGTCGGACCAAATCATTATATGGTGATAGCGCAGACATCTCTGGCGGCAGCCGTCTATCAGCGGCTGGAGGAACTGTATAACCAGGACAAGTTTGAGGATTACACCGAACTGGCCCGCCACTATTTAAAATCCTTTACGGCTGGGGGTGGGCAGCGGCGCACTATAATCAGCCGCTGCGTGTACCTGGCGAATCGCAAGGACGCGAGCGGGGCCTATTCCAGGGTCGCCTCGGCGCTGAAGATGCTGGATGAGTTCTTCAAGGATGAGTGTCCCGCCTGGGAGCAGTCGAACATTATCTGGAGGATCGACCTGTCCGTCCTTCTGGAGGATTACGACCAGGCCGCCAAACTTGCCTCCGAACTGGTCGGCGAGAAGTACTGGTCCGCCAGGTCGTACTCTACGGTCAATGGGTACGCACAGAAGAACCAGGCCATTGAGAAGGTGATCGCCGCTGCCCGGACCAGGTGGAAGATTCCCGTCGGAAATCCTTCCGGAGAATCAGCGGTGCAGCTGACCCAACTTAAGGGGCGACTTGGCGACAACCAAACGCGCCACGCCGAGGAAATCTCAGAGGAAATGTTTTCCAAACATCGCGACGAAGCCGAGACCATCGAAGCCGTCAAGGCAATGGCTGATTATTATTTCAAACAAGTCCTGGCTGAACCTCGCGATAAATGGATGGATAGGATGGTGAAGACTTATCCGAATCATCCGCTCACCGAGGCGGTTCTTCGCAACCAGATAACCGCCGAGCAAGCGACCAGGAGGTACGACAAACTGGCCATGGCGTTCGACACGCTTTTGAGTAACTTCCCCGGAATCAGTATAGACACCACCTTGATAGACAACACCTTGTACTACACACGGATGGGTTGTTACGACGCTGCCAAGGACCAGGAAGGCAAAGTAGTGTTCGCCAGGCGTATTTACGGAGGTCGGGCCGACGCCGGCGACGTCTATGCTCTCGACGCACTGGCCAAGCAGGAACTCTCAAGGTACGACCGGGACAAGGACAATCAGGCCATCGGCGATTACTGGTCGACCAGAGCCGGAAAACTATCTGGCAAACCGTCGCAACTTTATTGCCTGGCCAGGGCATGGGAGATGTACTTCGGGCTGTACGGTTACCACTACTACATGTTGGAAAATATTCGTCAGAGTGGGGCAAAGACCGTCATTGAGATGATGCAGAACCAAAAGATGGACCCGGAACTGAAATGGGCAATGGCATTTTCAGACGTTAATCTTCTAGCCTATTGCGACGATGCGGCAGGAGCGGTTAAGGCGCTTGACGAGCGGCTTGCCCAAAAACCGACCTGGCGGGACCTGAGTTTCAGGCTGGACTTTGCGGCGCTTGGTTCGACTCTTGGCAAGAGAAAGATGGGTAAGGTCGGGCTGGCCCTTGCGACGAAACTGGAAAAGGCCTGCTACACCAGCAGGGACAAACTGGCCATAGAACTGATGCTGGCGTCGATGTACAACGCCGGAGAGGATTACCTGCAAGCGTCCAAACATTACCTGAAGATCGTCGATGACTATCCGGTTCCCGCCCGGATGTATCCATTCTTCGAGCGGGCAATGAGGGCGCTTCGCGAGGCGAAGTCGCCGAGGTACCCGCTGGAGATGGAACGGTACATCAGGAAAATCAACGGTACGCAGGAACTGGTCCCGGGACTGATGAGCAGCCTCGGAATGTTCCAACTCGCCCAAAACAGCGCCGCCGCGATGCACATTTATAAAACACTGGTCAAGCAGTACCCTGCAAGCCAGGGGCGTGAAAACTTGGGCAGGGCGATCGAAAAACGACAAAAATAAATTCAGGGAGGCTTTCCTCGTGGCCAGAAGCATTTTTATCATTTTTCTTGTGTGCGTTGTGGTTTCGGCTGCAGGGGCGAAGTCTTTCCGCGAGGTAACCGATGAAGACGTGGACCGCGCAATGACCGAAGTCAAGCGATACCTCTGGGGCACCCAGAAGCCCGACGGAAACTGGTCTATGCGCTATCCTCTCGGCTCGGAGACCGCTATTGTTCTGTTTGCGCTGCTGGAATCCGGCGAAAGCCACAATAAAGCCGAGATGAAGAAGGGTCTGGATTGCCTGGCCGACCTTAAGACC
>CAYUYD010000039.1:0-6597 GCA_964449105.1 uncultured Planctomycetaceae bacterium
CCAGCATCTTCTCACGGTCAGCCTGTGCGATGTAGTTATAGTCCAGATCGACCAACATTCGCGTCGGCTCACCACCAAGACACAGATTCAGCGCTGTTCCGCCTTTGAGGGCCAGTGCCTTCGCAAGCAGCGGGTGATGCGAAACGGCGGCAGCAATCTCGCCAAGACGCGTGACCTTTTCAAGAGTGGCCACGTTATAGCCTGTCTCTGCGGCACACCGCTCGATGTATTCGAGACTAACGCTCATCGGGTTCGCTCAGGTGACTTGCTTCAGCGGGAAGGATGATATTCCAGCGAGTGTCAAGCGTGCCGCCGTGCCTGCGCCGGACAAGGTACTGGGCAGCTCGTGGTCGGCGGGACTCCAGGCGACTCAGGTACTCATCCGACACATGAAAGGCCTTCCGATGCCTTTCAAGGAACCAACCCGCCATAGCCCAGAGGTACGCGATTGAGTACCGATCGAGTACCGCTTCGAGGATCTCAAGGTCCAACGTCGGAAACCCCCCGGCTGAAGTTACCAACTCCGCCAGACCACCGACGAGGTCCAATCGACGAAACCCCTCGACTACTGCTCGCTCGGGACCGGTTACGTGAAGGAGACGGCCTCGCCGCTCAACCTTGCGCGTGCCGAGCATCACGTCGTCGTTCGCTTGCAACACTCTAGGGTGCTCTAGGAATAACACCTTGCGTCCTTCAAGTGTCATCGCCGGGCGACGTCTGTCGCTGAACACGGTGCATTGACTCCACGTGGAATGGGCCACGCCCAGCAACTCCAGCGCGCTGTGGTGTGAGAACACCCCCTCTGGCCGAATGGCCAACGCCACCAGGAACGCATCCGCTTGAAGCTGATCGGCCGATTGGCCTAGAGGCACTACGGCGTAGACCTCCCGGGCAAGGCGCTTCAGTCGTCCCGCCTCGACGTGATGCTTCAGCCGGTATACTGCACCGCGCCGTCCGCTTGAGGGTTTCCAAGCCCTTGTGGCCTCGTCGAGCGAGAATACTGGATGGCTGGCAAAGAACTCTTCAGTTGTCACTTGACGGTTTGTGGCCATAGTGAGGGCAGTATCCTCTATACCGGGCCGATGTGTCAAGCGTCCTGGTTGCCAAATAGTTGAGATATAGGGAATCGAAGCCGCTATAAGCCAACGATTAGTCAAGTGACCGTCTTGATTCTCCGCGTTTCCCTATCGGAAACTGCGTCCATCTTGCAGGTAAAGGACTTACGCTGTTGCGGTGGGGGCTCATCGGCCGTAGGGTCCGGTTGTTTATATCGGCAACGGAGGTCCAGGGATGGGTGTTTTTCAGGCAGTGCGGTTGTTCGTTCGAGGCTTCTTTGCTGGTCGTGCCGCACTGATAGCCGAGAATCTCGCACTTCGCCAGCAACTGGCAATTTTGCAAAGGTCAGCCAAGCGTCCCCGCCTGCGGCGGCGAGACCGGGTATTCTGGGTCTGGCTGTCCCGGCTATGGAGCCGCTGGCGATCGAGCCTGATTATCGTCCAGCCGGAAACGGTCATGAAATGGCACCGCCAAGGCTTCAGATTATACTGGCGATGGAAATCAAGAAAAGGCAAGACGGGCCGACCCAACATCGCATCAGAGATACGCAGCCTCATCCGCCGCATGTCCCGCGAAAACCCAACCTGGGGCGTGCCAAGAATCCAGTCCGAACTGCGCCTGCTCGGCTACACGGTTGCCGAATCGACAGTAGCCAAATACATAATCCGCCGTCCCAAGCCGCCGTCGCAGACCTGGCGTACCTTTCTGAAGAACCACGCCGACCAGATTGCCTGTGGTGAGCACTGTCGAACCGCCGCGATTGACTTTTTTACTGTCCCGACAGCTACGTTCCGCGTGCTCTATTGCTTCGTGGTTCTGTGGCATGACCAACGTCGCGTCGCCCACTTCAACGTAACGAGGAATCCTACAGCCGAATGGACGGCCCGGCAGATTACCGAGGCATTTCCATATGACCAGGCCCCGCGATACCTGCTCCGCGACAGGGACTCGATCTATGGCCAGCACTTCCGCCAGCTTTCCAGCCGACAACAAGACCCTTCTGCGCTGATGGCGGGAATCGGCCTCTTTTGCCGCTCGATACCCTTACGTTGCAGCAGTTGTTCTGATCTCAAGCAGCCTTAGATCGCCCCTTGGTTCGCCAAAACATGGTCACTTTTTGCCCTGTACGGAGTTTTTGGGAGGGACACCGCTGCGCATGGTCGCAAAGCGTAACGACGTAATCGAAGTCGATGTTTGTCATCGAGTCCGGCAACTTGGACTGCTGGGCGGAGATATCCACCCCTGCCTCAGCCATAACTTTCACTGCGTTGGGGTTGAGCTCGTGCGCCTCGACGCCCGCCGAGTATGCCTCAATGGCATTGCCCTTAAGATGGCGGGTCCAGCCCTCTGCCATCTGGCTGCGGCAGGAATTGCCAGTGCAGAGAAAAAGCACCTTCAGACGCATGTCGCTCGTCATTTCCGATATACCGCTAATCGCCCTTTGCAGGCGTTACCTTGGCCAACGCGGCGTCTTTTTCGGCATCAGAAAGTTTGTCCCACGCCGCCGGACAGCCCGCACAGCAGAAGGCGACCTTCTTGCCCTTGTACTCGCGGGTGAGACTGTCGGGGACATTGGCAAAATCGATCGGCGAGTCTATAATCGGACAGCGATCGTTCACAAACTCGGCTGTCTTTTGTGCCGTTGCGCTTTCTGCGGGCTTGTCGGTCCCTTTCTCGCAGCCGACGGCGAGAACCGCCAGGAGGACAAGTGAAACGACCGCAGTTGCACCAAGAACCGTTCTCCCAAAATTAGACATCTTCATCTCGATCTCCTTTACTGCATTTGCGCGGATGGAACATTTCCATCGTTTTATCCGTTGTTGGTACGCCGGACTCGCACCAGAGTTCCGGTTTGACATCAAACAACCTTAAGGTTTTCGCCTTTCGCTCCGGTTTTCAGTCTGAACTCCTTGATTGCACAGTAGAGAACCGGCACCACCAACATGGTCATCACCTCAATGAGCATACCTCCGAAGGACGGAATTGCCATCGGGACCATGATGTCCGAGCCTCGTCCGGTGGAAGTCAGCACCGGGATCAGCGCCAGGATCGTGGTGGCGGTTGTCATAAGGCATGGCCTCACACGACGGACGCCGGCAACAATGGTGGCGTCGCGGATTTCGCGCACGTTCGTCGTGCGGCGGTTGGTGAAGGACTGGTCCAGGTACGTGCTCATGACTACGCCGTCGTCGGAGGCGATGCCGAACGGGGCCAGGAAGCCCACCCAAACCGCAACCGACAGGTTGATAGGACGTATCTGGAACAGTTCGCGCATATTCACGCCGAAGACCGAGAAGTCCAGGAACCATCCCTGCCCATACAGCCAGATCAGGATAAACCCGCCCGCCCAGGCCACAAGGATTCCCGAGAACACCAGCAGCGTGGTGGGCACTGCCTTGAACTGGAAGTACAGGATCATGAAGATGATGAACAGGGCCAGCGGCAGCACCACCATCAGTGTCTTCTGCGAGCGGATCTGGTTCTCGTACATTCCGGCGAACGTGTAGATTACGCCGGCCGGCAGGACCAGTTCCCCGCTTTTAATCTTGGCCAGAAGATAGTCGCGGGCCTGTTCCACCACATCCACCTCGGCGTTGCCGGGCTTCATGTCGAACAGCACGTATCCGTTGAGGAACGTGTTCTCGCGCTTGATGGACTGCGGGCCGCGAACATAGCGAATTTCAGCAATCTGTTCCAGCGGAATTTGTGCCTCGCCGGAGGTTGGAACCAGTATCCGCCCCATTGTCTCAATCCGGTCGCGCAATTCTCGTTGATACCGCACCCGTACGGGAAACCGCTCGCGTCCCTCGACGGTGGTCGTAATCTTCTCGCCGCCGATGGCGACCTCCACCACGTCCTGAAAATCGCGCATCTTGACGCCATAGCGGTTCATGGCCGATCGATCGGGCACGATCTCCAGGTATGGTTTACCGACGATTCGGTCGGCAATCACGGCAGAGGCTTCCACGGTGGGCACTTCCTTGAGGAACCGCTCAATCTGAATGCCTACCTGTTCGATGGCTTCCAGGTTGGGGCCCTTGACCTTGATGCCCATGGGCGCTCGCATCCCGCTTTGGAGCATGACGATTCTTGCAGCGATCGGCTGGAGTTTCGGCGCTGATGTCGTACCCGGAATCTCCCCTGCCCGGACGATCTCTTTCCAGATGTCGTCGGGCGTGCGAATGTTCGGGCGCCATTGACGGAACGGCTGGCCGTTGGGGTCCGGGATGAGTTCGTCGCCGGCATCGCGGATAAACTCTCCCTTGGCCCGGTCATAACGGAAACTCACCCTCCGGCCGTCCTTGTCGGTGATATACTCGGACTTGTAATTGATGATCGTCTCGATCATCGAGATCGGGGCGGGGTCCAGCGGGGTTTCCGCACGGCCAAGTTTGCCCACCACGGAGTCGATCTCAGGGATGCTCCGGAAGGCCACGTCCTGCGCCGCCAGCACGTCCAATGCCTCGCCGATGGAGGCGTGCGTCATCGTCGTGGGCATCCACAAGTACGAACCCTCGTCGAGGGGGGGGCATGAACTCTTTGCCCAAGCCGGGAAACTTCTCACTCCCTCCGACCCAGAAGGTCGTGGAACGAATAGTATTTTCGGGAATGCCGACTCGTTCCGCCGCAGCAGGCGCCCATCCGAACACCCGCGGAAAGCCCAGCCAGATCATCGCACCCAGCAGCATCACCACTGCCGGGATGGACAGGAAGGCGACCTTGTGGTTCAGGCACCAGCGGAGCAGACGAGGGTAAACACGCTGAAACAGCAGGAACACCCCCATCAGCCCGCCGACAAGCAGGCCCACAAACAGGAAGTTTCTCGCCAGCCCCTGCTCTGGTCCCAGCGGTTCCCAGTCCTGAGTGAGAAGCAGCCCCACAAGCCCCAATACGATCAGGCTGGCTGCCCAGGGACCGAAGCGGGCCAACCGTTGCGGCAGGCGGTCTTTCACGATCGAGTATGCGGCGAACAGCAGCAGCGCCAGCTCGGAAGCAGGTATCAGGATCGAGCCTCGCGCAACACCATAGATACCCAGCGCCAGGCCCGCCAGGCCCAGCAGGCAGAACATGCCCGCTCGCAACTTTCTGCCTGAGACCTTGCCGCACAGCAGCACGTGGGCGGCCGGCGGAATGATCGTCAGCGCGATTACGATTGAAGACAGAAGGGCGAAGGTTTTGGTGAAGGCCAGGGGTTTGAAGAGTTTGCCCTCAGCCCCGGTCATGAAGAAAACGGGCAGGAAGCCTACGATCGTGGTGGCAACGGCCGTCAGAACGGCGCCGCCGACCTCGCTGGCGGCGCGGTGGATCACCTCCAGGCGAGGTGCCTCGGGCGGGGCCTCGTCCAGGTGGCGGAGGATGTTCTCCGTCAGCACGATGCCCATGTCCACGATGGTGCCGATGGCAATGGCGATCCCCGAAAGCGACACGATATTCGCGTCCACGCCGAAGGTCTTCATGGCGATGAAGCACAGCAGCACCGCCATGGGCAGCATTGAGCCGATCAGCAGACTGGACCGCAGATGCATGACCATGACGATCACGACGATCAGCGTGATGAGTATCTCCTGGATCAGCGCCTCGTTCAGTGTGCCGAGGGTTTCGTAGATAAGCCCTGTCCGGTCATAGATGGGCACTACGGTAACATGGCTGAGATTCGCCCATGCGGGCCACTGATCGCGGGGCGTGGACCGAAGGTGCTTCGCCCACTGCTCGTGGTCGAGCCGGCCAGGGCCGATGTAGGCCTCGAACCCGTGCTCGCGTGCAAATTGCTCCACCCGGGCGGTATCGGCCCCGGCCGGATCGATGACAATCTTGGTGGGCAGACCGGGCGCAAGGTCGGCGATCTTCTGCTTGACGTTCTTGATGGTCGAAAGCGGATTCTCCCGATATCGGGCCACCACGACGCCGCCGACCGCTTCAGCGCCGTCCTTGTCCAGTGCGCCGGTGCGCAATGCAGGGCCTAACGTAACAGTCGCGATCTGCTTGACGCTTATGGGAACGTTCTCGCTAACCTTGACAACGCTGTCTTCGATGTCCGAAACTTTCTTGATGAAGCCGATACCCCGAATGTAGTACTCCACGCGGTTAAGTTCGATGGTGCGTGCGCCCACGTCGATGTTGGAGCCTTTGACGGCAGCGTACACATCAGACAGCGTTACGCCGTAGGCGCGCATCGCGTCGGGATCGACGTCCACCTGGTATTCCCGCACGAAACCGCCCACCGAGGCAACCTCGGCCACACCGTCGGCAGACAACAGGTGATAACGAACCGTCCAGTCCTGAATGGTGCGGAGTTCTTCCAGGTCCCACCCGCCGATGGGCTTTCCGTCCAGGTCGCGTCCTTCGAGCGTGTACCAGTACACCTGCCCCAGCGCAGTGGCGTCGGGCCCAAGGGCGGGCTGAACGCCTTCGGGCAGCGTGCCGGCAGGCAGGCTGTTGAGCTTCTCCAGGATCCGGCTTCGGGACCAGGAGAACTCCACATCTTCTTTGCAGATGATGAAGATAATCGAGAAGCCGAACATGGACTCGCTTCAGATGGTC
>CAYUYD010000039.1:6607-8737 GCA_964449105.1 uncultured Planctomycetaceae bacterium
TGGTCTTGACGCCCGGAATGCCCAGCAGGGCGTTGGTCAGCGGATAACTCACCTGGTCGTCCACGTCCTGCGGGCTTCGCCCCATCCATTCGGTGAAGACGATCTGCTGGTTTTCGCCGATGTCCGGAATGGCGTCGGTGGCCACCGGGTTGCGCGGCAGGTCGCCGATATCCCAATCGAACGGGGCGACCATCACGCCCCATGTGATCACGAACAGCACGATTAACGCCACCACCAGCTTATTGGTCAGGCAGAAGCGCATCAGGCGACCGACAAGGGAACGCTGTTCTGGTGTAGGCTCGTTGTAGTTATAGTCCATGCTGGTATTCTCAGTGTTGGTTATGTCCGGCGGCGCCGGGACCGCCTCCGGGGCTCAACATGCTCGGCTTGGCCTGGATTTGCAGTGCGCTGTCGATCTTGAAATTGCCCCTTGTTACGACCCGCTCGCCTTCCGTCAGTCCGCTGCGGACAAGGTAGTAGTCGCCGGCCCGTGGCCCGAGGACAATTTCACGCCCTTCGAATGTGGGCTTGTCGGTTCCGGGCAACTCGACATAAACGACTGCCCGCTCGCCGGTAACAAGTGCGGCCGACGCCGGTATCACAAGCGGCTTGTCGGCATTTGCCGGATCGACGCTTACGTAACCGAGCGACTCCGCCTGAACAAGGTCCATCCCGCAGATGTCGCATTTGCCGGGTTTGTCCTTGATGATCTCAGGGTGCATCGGCGAGATCCACTTCCCAGCCAGGTCGGGGGCCACTACCTTTCCGCCGGCGGCAACCTGGGCGAGGACCACCGCCTTGACGAACATCTCCGGCTTGAGCTTGCCGTCCGTGTTTAATGCGTTGACGCGAATCTTAACGGTTCGGGTATTCGCATTTAGAACAGGATCGATGAACGAGATGGTTCCCGTGAATGTCCGGCCCGGATACCCGACAGCGGTGAATTCCACCTTTTGCCCGTAGCGCAGCCACATAAGGTCCGATTCATAGGCGTCAAGTTTCACCCATATCTGCGAAAGGTCCGCAATGGTATATATCTGTGTTCCGGTATCGACGTACATGCCCTGCTGGGCGTTCTTGTGAACGACGATTCCGCCGGAGGGGGCGTAGATGATGATGCGGTCCGAGGCTTTTCCGCTCGTTTCGATTTTGGCGATCTGATCGGGCGTCAGGCCCCATAGCCGAAGTTTCTCCCTGACGGCAATGACGGTCGCCTCGGTTGTTTCCCGTACGATACCGACGTCGCTTTTTTCGAGACTCTTGACCGCCTCAATCGCCAGGAGCAGTTCGGCCTGGGCGCTTAGCAGTTCCGGGCTGTAGAGTTCGACCAGGTGATCGCCCTTTTTGACCGGGACGCCGGTGTAGTCCACGAACAGTCTTTCCAATCGGCCAGGGACCCATGCGGTTATGTAGGCCAGGCGGGTCTCGTCGTACTCTATTTTGCCCACCATGCGAATCTCCGCCGTAACGAACTTCCGCTCGACGGGGGCGGTTTCTATGTTCATCAGCGCCTTGGCTGTTTCGCTGACAGTCAACTCACGCATGCCGGACATGTTTTCACTGCGATCCGACACCGGAATCAGGTCCATCCCGCAAATCGGGCACTTACCCGGCTTGGACTTGCGAATCTGAGGGTGCATCGAGCAGGTCCAAACGGCAGCCGCTTCGCCGCCGTGGTCTTTGTGAACCGTTCCAGCAGGCGCCGTGGTGGTATGAGCCGGACTGAACCCCCATCGAATTATATATCCGACACAAATGCAGATTATGGCTACAACGATCAGTCCCCAATGGCTGAATATCCTGCGGAAAGACGTCCAGGTTCGTTCGGTCGTCTCATTCATGGTTTGTCCTCTTTTGTTTTTATTCGGCGCCGTTTGTTTTTTGTACGGGTTTCGAGGTGCTGGAGTTTCCGATGCGGGGAATTTCTTTTCCCACGAGCATTTCCAGTTCGGCCAACCTTTGTACGTTGTCGGCCAGTGCTCGTTCATAAGCCAACTCGAACTCCAGCAGGATTCGCTGGGCGTCCACAAGATCGATAAAGCCACCTTTCCCAGTCCGGAAAGACGCCTCTGTTGCCTTCAATGATTCCCTGGCCTTGGGCAGGAGGGTGTCACGGTACAGGTTTATCTT
>CAYUYD010000039.1:8747-13184 GCA_964449105.1 uncultured Planctomycetaceae bacterium
TCAGGTCGGCGCTCAGCGAGTTTGCCTTTTCTGTTTTGTCATGCACTGCCGCCCAATAGCGGTGCCTTGCCTCCCTTACGCCGGCAGACAGTTTGTTCCACCAGATCGGCAGGTTGATTGAGACCATTGCCATCACCATGTCTGTACTGTTATCCATGCCGCCGGTCGAAACCACATTATCATAGTCCAGGCCAATCATGACGTCGGGGAAATAGTTCTTCTTTGCCAGGGCAATCTCCAACTTCCGCTCGGCTGTTTCGAATTCCATGGCCTTTAGTTCAGGATTGGTCCGCTCAAGCAGATCAAGGAGTTGCTCATCCGTAACCGATATCTTCTCTTCCCGCAGTTTGTCCGGCCAGGCAATCGGTTCCGCGGGCGGGCGGTTCAAAGCCGCATTCAGTTTGGCGACCATTGGTCCTCGCAGGTTCTGGAGACTCCGAAGGTGATCATCGAGTTTGCCAAGTTCTACCTGTGCGCGGATTACGTCGGCGTGTTCGACGGCAGCCACCTCGTATCGAGTCCTGGCGACGCTTTCGACATGCTTCAGCAGCTTTATATTCTCCTGCTCGATTGCGATGGCGCGCCAAAGGTAATAGTATTCATAGTAGGCGTCCTTTACCTGGTAGAAGAGTTTCAGTTTGGCCGATTCGTATCGCTGGTGCTCCGCGTTTGCCGCCTCCGACGCCGCATCTCCCTGTAACTCCAGTTTGCCAAACCAGGGAAACGTCTGGGCAATACCGAAACTCTGACGCTGAGCCCCGACGCGGGTCTCCACCTCCTCGATGAAGTACCGATACGTGAATCTCGGGTCCGGAAGCGACCTGGCCTGTGGCACGCGCTGAAGGGCGGCCTTCCAGCGATTGAAGGCCGACTTCAGGCCTGGATTGTTCAGTGCAGCGTAACGCAAGTAGTCCGAAAGATCCGCTTTCTCCGGAAAGGTTTCCAGCGACGCGGCAGCGTCGCCGGACGGCCGTGAAGCCGCATCTCGACCGGCTGCCCTAAGGTTGGCAGCGGTCCATTGCATCTCCGCGTGGCGACGATGAAGCTCGGTATCGTTCTCCCATGCGCAGCCTCCCATCAATGCCGCCAAGACCGTCCATGTTGCTGAATGAAAGACCGATAGTTTCATTGTTACCTCGCGACCATTTGGTTGATATTATGTTGCCTGTAACCCGTCAAGGGCGTACACGCCGCACCCACAATGATTCATCGACCTTTCATACATCAGGACGTAACCGAAAGTCGTCCGCTCGTTCTAATCTAAACGGATGAGGGTCCACCAGAGTTCCGTCGAAAACAATTTTCACCCTGCCCAATCGGCCCGGCGCTTTCGCAAAGCCGCAGTAAGGCGAATATTGCGCCGGTTCAGGGAACGTTTCGGCGAGCCTGTCCGTTTAGTCAATTGAGTGTGGATATTCGCTATGTGGCGAATAGTTAGAACCAAGGGCATCTGAAAGGAGAACAGGAATGTATCGTACCAGATTGAAGTGGATGTTTGTGGGGCTTACGGCGGTCGGCCTCGCGGCGGGCCTGGCCTGGGCTGCTGGCGAGCACGGCGACCACGCCGGCGGTTCCTCCGGAACTAAAGGCGCGGACGGAGAAAAGGCCCCGACCTCATGTCCGGCCGGCATGGCAACAGCGCACCAGTCCATTGCGAACCTCGACACGCTGCTCCAGTCGGCACGGAAATCGGCCGAGGCCGGCGACGCCAAGGCTGCCGCCGCGGAGATCGCAAAAGCCCAAGAGGTGCTGGGCGCTCTCAAGGAGCAGATGAAAGCCTGCTCGATGGCCAAGTCCGGCAAGCCCGCCAACGCCAAGTGCCCCATCATGGGCGGCAAAATCGACCCGGCCAACGTCAAACCGGAGTTGACCAGGCAGTTTAAGAGTCAGACAATTGCCTTCTGCTGCGCCGGCTGCCCCCTCAAGTGGGACAAGATGGATGATACGCAGAAGCAAGCCAATCTGGACCAGCACAAGGCAGGCCTACACAACCCGACCCCGCCAGCCGAGCAGCCGGCGCCAGTCATGCACAGCGGACAGCATCACTGATCGCCTGTTCCCTAGCGGCGTGGCGGCGGCGCGTGGATGTTCCCGCGTGCCGCCGCCGTCGCGCGCCGGATGAACTCGTAACGCTCACAGGATACGGCGAAACCTGCCCGGCGGGTGCATATTGATTTTGGGGGTTCGGTAACTGGTGGCACAGGTTTTCCAACCTGTGCGGTCCACGCAGCCGGAACATGCACAGGCTAAAAGCCTGTGCCACCAGCATCTTCCCCCAAAATCAATATGCACCCCTGCCCGACGGGGGGCTTGCATGAGCCCTCTCGTTACCCTATGCTATGACGTAGCCACTGGCGACCACGCGACTCAGTGCTATCCGGCGCGCCGTCGGGAACGTTTAGGACCTTTCATCCGTTGAGACATATGAGCGGACAACCGGCTCCAAAGTCCGGCGGCCAGGAATTCGAAGACCTGGTGTCGCCGCTGCTTGACGCATTGTATCGGACCGCGCGCACGTTGACCGGCGATGAGCACGACGCGAGCGACCTGGTCCAGGCGACGTGTCTCAAGGTCTTGGAGCAATTCGGGACTTTCGAGCTCGGCAGCAACTGCAAGGCCTGGATGATGAGGATCATGCGGAACACCTGGATCGACCAGATCAGGCACCGCAAGGTGGTTGGCAGGGAAATCCCCATCGACGAAGAGTTGCTGGCGGCCGCTCCCTCGGCCGATGGAATCGGCCAAGGCCAGGGTCTTCATCAGATACTGGAGCGGTTCAGCGATGCCCACATCATCCGCACGCTGATGGAACTGTCCGAGCCGCAGAGGATGGCGCTTTTTCTCAGCGATGTCGAGGGCTTGAGCCAGGAGGACGTTGCCGAGGTTCTGGACGTGGCGGTGGGCACCGTCAAGAGTCGAGTGAGCCGGGCGCGGGCGCTATTGCGGGACAAACTTGAGGATTACGCCCTGGAAATGGGTTTTCTGGAGAGACGGTCATGTCGCACCTGACGGCTGAACAGATTGAGCAGATGATCGAGACGCCGGATCGTATCCACGGCCATCTGTCCGAGTGCCCTCTTTGCCGCCAACGGTTCGAGGAGGCGATGGCGATTCGTCGTCGGTTTCAGCAGGCATTCGTATCCGTCCATGCGGATGACGCTCTGAAGCACCGAGTGGTTTCCGGCATTCGGTCGGCCTCGCGGAGGAAAACGCCGGGCAAGGCTTATGTCCTGTTCCGCAGGATTTCGCCGAGCCTGGCAGCGGCTGCGGCGATTGTGCTGGTAACCGTTTCCTTAACACTCTACATGGCCGAGCCTCAGCAAGCCCATGCTGCATCGTCCGAACTTGTACAGATCCACCAGACCAATCTCATGCCGCATGCCGAACTGTACGGTTCCTCCGATCCGGATAAGGTGGCGGCATACTTCAAGAAGCAACTCGGCTTTGTGCCGGCTTTTCCCCGGTTGGGGGCGGGCATGGGCCTGCGAGGTTGCTGCGTCGCCTACTTCCGCAACCGACCCGTGGGCAGCTACGTCGTGGATACCGACCGTGGAGTGATCTCTATCATCGTGCTGCGAGACACACCCGGCACGCTGAAGTTCGGCGGGCAAGTCCGTAACGACGGTCAAACCTATCACACCGGCGCCTTCGCCCGGAACAGGATGGCTGCCGTCGAGATCGGCGACTACACGTATTGCGCGGTCGGAGAGACCGATGCCCAATGGCTGGTTGAACTGCTGCAAAGTCTGCTGTTGACCCTGAAGCAGTAGCCGGGGGATTCTCTTTGAACCAATCGCATCGGTAACTGTCCGAACGATTGCGGGGATTGCCGCCGCGATTGAAAGAGATGGAGTAAAGCAAAGCAGGAATGCAGGGGATACGCGGGATAAAAGAATTAATTGAAATTTCTTATCCCCTTGTATCCGCCCTGGGCGTCCCTAGCGGGACCTGCAATTTTTTTTCGGACGCGAAAAACTTCCGTGCTACTCCTTTTCCGTGGAGATCGTCCTGAGCGCATCGACAGTCCGATCGGCTGTTGCTTCCAGAACGTCCCCCTCCAGGTGGGCAACGCCGAGGAACGACGTCTCCCACTGTGAGGGGGGAAACAGAACACCTCGCTGCAACATCGCCCGAAAGAATTCTGCGTATCGGGCAGCGTCGGCGGCGCGGGCCGATTGGTAGTCTTTTACCGGCTGGTCGGTGAAGAACAATGTGAACATAGGTCCGACCTGCCCGACCCGCAGGGCGACATCAGTCTCCGAGGCCGCTAGTGAAATCGCATCGGTAAGTTCTTTGGCCTTGCGTTCCATCTGCGAGTACGGATTGAGTCTGTGGAGTTTTTCGAGGACAGCTTTTCCGGCCGAAAGAACCACTGGGTTGCCCGATAGCGTTCCCGCCTGGTAAACATCGCCTAGTGGAGCGAGTCTTTCCATCACT
>CAYUYD010000040.1:0-13158 GCA_964449105.1 uncultured Planctomycetaceae bacterium
ATCAACTCTTAATATCACAAATAACGAACCTTGTCTTTCCCCTCGGGGTGCGCGGCAGTGAGCCCACGACTTCGATAGTGACACAGGTACCTTCCCCAAGGAATCGTCTGGCCTGAGAGAGAAGTTTCACCTGATCGGCATCGCCAAAAGAGGATTTGGGCACAATTCGAATAGTAAGTTGCCCGTGAGCCTTCTGATGGTATTGCACCGCTATCGCGTCTACGTCCACTGTGCAAAATGCTACTACTGTTGGCGACACAAGCGACCCGTCGGACGCAACTAAGAAATCGCCATGCCGCCCTACTATGGATTTAATACAGGGGAGAGCGCGGCCACAAGCACAGGGTTGGCCCCATTGAGCAAAATCGTCTGTGTGGTACCGAATAAACGGAAAAGCTCGTGAGTATAGGGAAGTGCCTACTAATTCACCGCAGCCAGTCCGAGGATCGGTATCTATGAGTTCCGTGTATGTATACTCGGGATTGACGTGCATGCTGCCTTGGTCACATTCCATCGCAGAGACACAGTGATCGCTCAAGCCATACGACTCAAACACCTTACAACCGAATACTCGCTCGAACATCCCCCGCTGATGATCGTACAATGGCTCAGAATTCACAAAGACAACCTTGGGTCTGATACGATTATCCCCACGTTCTTGCAGGCATCGACACAGAAGTTCCAAAACTGAGGGATAACCGCCTATGGCAACTGGTTGATAGCAGACTATCTGGTCAGTGATTTTGGAAAGCGTCTGATCGTTCAGATTCTCCGTGTTGATGAAAAGGTTTTTCCACAGTGGACAGAGGTAGGCGATTCCGCTGTCTTTGCCAAGCGGTCCCCGAAGAACTGCGTACGGGTCGTTGGCATGATAGACTCCAGTCCACGTATACTGTCGAGCCATGGCTGCCCACTCCCACTCAAACACATTACAGTCAAGGTGAAAAGCGAGTCCCTTTCCAGTACTCGCCCCGGTAGAGCCCGACCTCGATTTGATTGAGTCGAACTGGTCGGACTTTACCTCTTGCGCAAAGACTCTGAGATCCTCCTTTGTCGTAAGCGGAAGGTTGTGGAAGTCCTCCCAAGATTTCATATCCCCAGGCAAGAATCCCACTTCCCGATATTTCTTGGCATAGAAGGTGCAATGAGCGCACGCGTATTCAACTAGATCGCGTATCTTCCGAAATTGGTCTGCACGAATTTCGTCTAAACTCCACCACTGGCTCTTCAGCATGTGCCGCACCTTATGCCTATACCGGCCTCCTCGCAAAATGCCGAATGGTACAACCATCAGAGCGGCTTTTGCCAGACGCCTCCAGGGGGAAAGCGAACGCCATTTCAAGGCCATACTTACATTGCGCCATCGATTCATTTGCCATACGCTCCTCTCTGCTGAAACTTGGCCATGGCTTGTCTGCGGTGAACATCCGGAAGGATCAGGAACCAAAAGACGGGGACATAAGCAACAACGGCGATTCCCACCTTTACAAAAAACCAGCCCCAGGAGGGCACGCCGGACAATCGCCCAACAAGGAAGCAGGCCACACCGAACAGTCCGGCGGCGGGAACCCAACGCCCCGCAGTCCGCAAGGCAAAAGTTATTGGATTCAATTGAATATGACGGGCCCCTATCAGCGTCATAAGCACGCCGCTCAACAGGAACATCGGAATCGTAGTCCCAAGCGCCACTCCGCGCAGTCCCATCCCCACGACGCCGACGAACAGCATGGTCAGCCCTACGTTGATAACGGCTTCACACAAGACGACGACGGCCAGCAGTTTCACTCGACCCGCACCGATGAGCGCGGCAACGCTCGGCCCGCTTGCGGACACACTCATATATGCCAGCCCCAGTATGATTAACACCCCCCTGCCGGCAGCGCCAACCGCCGGGCCGTAGAACAGGCCGAGGAACTCATGTCCGAAAAACATGATCCCGACTATGAGCAGGACGCTGAATCCCATCGTTACGCGCGTCACGAGAGGTACGAAGTACCGCAATCCCGCAAGATCTCCTCTGGCAATCGACTGTTGGATCTCCGGCGTGAAGATGGTTCTGCCCTTATCGACAAGCGCACGACCATATTCCAGCAGCATTATGGCTAATGAATAGTAGCCCACCGAAGGCATGTCGATAAGCCAGGCAATGAGCAATGAGCTAGTGTACATAATTATGCGAATCCCAAGCCCGCTGAAGAAACACGGGATACCGAAACGGATGAGTTCGCCGAACATGCTGCGGTTGACAGACGATCTGCGGATTCGCATTTCTTTGAAGACACGCTTCGAAATCAGGTACCCGCCGAGGCAGGCCAGAGCGGTGGACGCTATGCCGGCCAATGCTATCCCGACAAGTCCGAACCCTAGGGTAAGAGCGAGAATCGTACCGCCGGTCCTGATTACCATTACTGCCACGGTGAGCACATTGTGCAGATCGTAGCGCTCGTGGGTTTCGAGCAGAGCGCCGAATGCCGCGGCAATCATGGACAGCCCGATATTGACTGCCACGACGATTATGGCGATTCGCATCTCCGGGAGGAACTCCGCCGGTGTCTTGGGGAAAATGTGGCCAAACAGCAAGCCCAGGACAATACCTGCAACGAACAGGACTAAAATTGCCGCCAAAAAAAAGAACACGCTTGTGCATAGCACCTCGTTGACCTTGTCCGGCTCGCGACGGCCGAGATACCAGTTGAAGTGCCGGTACATCGCGGGACGCAGCCCGAGGTCCACCATGCCCATGTAGCCGGTCAAAGACAGCATGAGGCTCCACAGACCGTAGCGGATGTTCCCAAGAAGACGAAATGTGAACCATGACAGAACTAACGTCAAGACCAGGATGGCGCCGTAGCCAACCCAGTTAGCGGCGAGGTTTCGGGCGTATATACGGGCCTTGCTCATATCAAAGACACCACCAAACCGTAAACCCTGTATTATAGCACATCTACGAGTATTTGTGCGATTCGATTTGCGGCCTGGCCGTCCCATAGCAGGGGCGTCTGCGGCTTGCGAGACCCGCCGTCCAGCACGCGGCGATAGGCTGCGAGAATTCGCTCGGGGTTCGTACCGACGACCTGATTGGACCCGATCTCTACGGTAATCGGCCACTCCGTATTCTCACGCAGCGTCAGGCACGGCACCTTAAGGACCGTCGTCTCTTCCTGAACTCCGCCGGAATCCGTCAGGACCAGTTTCGCCTCCGACATCAACTTCAGGAATTCGAGATACCCCAACGGCTCGACCATTCGCAGAGACGGCATGTCCCTGATGCGATCTCCAAGAGACGAGCCGGCCAGATTTCCGCGCGTCCGCGGGTGTACCGGGAAAATGACAGGCATATCATTCTGTATCTGCTCCAGAGCGTCGAGAATCCGCCCGAATGTGGCCGAATCGTCCACATTACTGGGCCGATGCAGCGTCAGCACCGCGTATCCGCCGGGCGAAAGACGCAACTCATCGAGAATCCGCGATTCGTCCGCCCTGGCCCTGTTCGCCAGCAGCGTGTCAATCATCACGTTGCCGACCACGAATATCTTCTCTTCCGCCACACCCTCGCGGCGAAGGTTATCCACGTCGCTCTGTTCGGTGCAAAAGAGAATATCGCTTATCGCATCGGTCAGAATCCGGTTGATTTCCTCCGGCATGGACCTGTCGAAACTCCGCATGCCGGCCTCTACGTGCACAAGTTTGATGCCCATTTTGACGGCCACCAGCCCGCAGGCGATTGTGCTGTTAACGTCGCCGACGACCAGGACCGCATCGGGTTTGACTTCCAGCAGGACCGGCTCGAATGCCTTCATAATCTCAGCGGTCTGCACGGCGTGCGAGGCCGACCCCACGCCAAGAAGGACGTCCGGGCGTGGAATGCCCAACTGCCGAAAGAACAGATCGTTCATCTTCTCGTCGTAATGCTGGCCCGTGTGGACGAGAATCGGCTCGATGCCGGGGTAATTCCTGTAGGCCGACATAAGCGGCGTGATCTTCATGAAGTTCGGCCTGGCTCCGACTACGTTGATTATTTTCATTTGCATTGGGCAGCTCCAACAATTAATTCATAGGCATCCAGGAGCAAATCGCTTGCCCGGGTGCGGGTATATCTTTTTTCTATCAGCCATCGCGAATCAAATTTCCGTATAACATTAGTTCCGGTTGAGGAGCAGACCACCGTTCTATAGGGATTCTGTATCATCATCCTGCACTGCTTCTGGATCATCTATGTCTATGCTCTATAGGGAATTACAAGCACTTCTTATCGGGTTCGGGCCTAATTCTACATAATTTATCATACGCACTTTCGAGGCACTCTACAGAAAGATGTCGGCAGAATCTCGTCTGAAGGCTACTGGCACTTGCACCCATCTTTGAAAAGACGGAAGGCAAAACTATCTGCTCCAGTGTGTGAATCAAGCAATTAGGGTCTTTTGTGTCTGTAAGAATCCCACATTCTTCAATCCGCAGCAATTCACCTACCTCGCCGCAATCTCCGCTAAGAATAGGCTTGCCGGCAGCAATCGCTTCGTAAAGTTTATTCGGCACGGCCCAGTGAGCGTGAGGTATACGCTCGTCATAGCCAAAATAGACTATATCACACGAGGCTGTAATCAGCGGAACACGATTTGGGTTAACACGGCCCAGGTAGATGATATTGTCGTACTTGTGGGCATAGCTTCGGGCTATCTTGGCCTGTGGTCCATCACCGCCGATTACTAACGCAAACCGTCTGTCCCCCGCGATTGCAGCCATAAGCGGCTCAAATCGAGTTGCAGGACTGAGGTTCGCCACAAAGCAGATTGCGATTACTCCGTTCCGCAGTCCCAATTCCTGCCGGGTCTGAGCGATCGTTTCAGCGGGAAACTTGAAATCAGCAGGATCCTTCCAGTTGCCCACCACAACGGCCTGACTGGCACCCATCTGCCGATAATGCTCGGCCAGGCGATTTCCAACGGTGATGACCAGGTCGCAGCGCGGCACAAGCCGCCGCTCCAGTTGTCGCAGCATCTTCACCACAATGGACGGAAGGTGCCCAACCATCATGTCCGGATAGTTCTCGTGCGCGTCAAATACCAAGGCCACACCAAGCGACCTCGACGCCCACCAACCGAGCGGCAGCGTGTCCAGGTCGTGGCAATGGATAACATCCGGGCGAAGTTGTCTAATCACCGGCAATGCTCGCAGCCAGAAACCGGCAAGAAAAATTGGCTGGGTTATTCCCCGCCCGTGCGTCGAACGCACCACCAGGCGGACATATTCGACGACGTTTTGATGACACCGGCTGTCTCCGTGCGCATCCCGGTCCCACCCGATAACTGTCAGGCTATGACCCCGGCACGCAAGGGCTTCGGCCTCCATGCACACGCGAGGATCATCAATGCCTCGATTCGTCACCAACATGCAGACACTTGCACTCGCCACAGGAAACGTCCTTAACTAATTAATGCTGCTTCATGCCCGCTCGCAAAGCACAAAATGGTTCGTCCTTCGATCATTAGGCCTCACGCTTTGCTGATTCGTGCGTCTCCGAAGGGACGTCGACAGATGCGGCAGGCTGCTCCCCGCTGTGGATTCGTCCTCGCCACCATATTGCTGTCAGGCAGCCGATAACGACGCCTGCGGCATTCAGCAGCACATCCGTCAGCGAACCGGTCCTGCCTGGGATGACGGCCTGGGCAAATTCCAGCACCACCCCGAAAACGCAACAACCAAGCGATACCCACGCCATACCCGTCAAGCCGGTCTTAAACGAAGGCCGCAAGGCCAGGACCACCAGTATCACAAGAACGGCGTACGCCGGTATGTGCAGCAAGTTCTGGAGACCCGGCGAGATGGTCGTATCCCAGCCGCCGAGCACGCCCGTACCCGAAGGCAACAGGCTCACTACCGCCAGCAGGAGAATATACGCGCCTGCAATTCCACGCGCCGCTTTCACCGGAAACGGTCTCATCGGGCCGCCCTCCCAAGAGCCTCGGATATGCCGACGTCCCGGGCTGCCTCGTCGGCTGGGGACGAGTCCGGGACCAGACGCCGGCACAGTGAGACGAGCGGCTGCATCTGCACCGACCATCGGTACTTGCGCTCGACGGTCTCCCTTGCGGTATGTCCCAGGCGATCTCGGAATACGTCGTCCGAAACCAACTGTAAAATACGCTCACGCCACTCCTCTGGCGTATCGGCTTTCAGCAGGTCCACCCCCACTTCGGCCTCTAATCCCTCCAGGGCGGCCGGCGAGACCACGACGGCTTTGCCCATAGCCATCGCTTCCAGCACCTTGTTCTGGACGCCCCTGGCAATCTGCAACGGACAGATGGCCACTCCGGCGGCTGCGAGGTAAGGCCTGACGTCGGGCACCGAACCCGTTACGTTAACTCCGGGAGTTTTCGCAAGTCGCCTTACAGGCCGCGCCGGATTTCGCCCAACAATCGTGAACGTCAGTTCCGGCATCCGGCGTTTCAACTCCGGCCAGACCTCACGGACGAACCAGCAGACGCCCTCCACGTTAGGGCGATAGTCCATCGTCCCGGTAAAGACCAGGCTTGATAAGTCCAGGTCGGCCGGCGCGACAACATCGGGCCGGAAAAAGTCCACATCCACGCCATTGGCGACGACTTTTATCTTATCGTCCTCCAATCCCATCGCCGCAACTTCAGCCTGGCTGACAAGTAAGGCGGCGTCGCACCGCTCAACAGCCTGTCTCTCCAGGCGACAGACAGCAGCGGCTTCCCGATGATAAAGCCAACTCCTCGGCCATCCGACAGAGTTCGCATAACTTGACCACTTGGCGCTGTCGATATCCACCAGGTCGATGATGCGAACCGCCGCAGGCACGGCCAGGCCATAAGGCAGCGTGCTGGAGGAATAACACATAACCAAATCAAAAGGTTCACGCCGGGCCTCGGAAATAATCATCTCTCGCAGGCGCCGGCTTTGAAAATACCCCTCCGTAACACTTCCGCCGGTCAATGAGGAAATTCCGCTCCGAATCAATCCCCACTTCCCTCCTGCCGGTGCGACAAGGACTTTTTTTAGACAGGATTTTCGCAGTTCTTCGGCGGCGGCGGTATCGGCGCGATTATGCGCCAAGGCCGCTATAGTAACATCAAAATGCCGCGACAAAGCCCGGATTTCGTGAAACGCGCGCACCCGCTCCCCTTTGTCCGGGGGAAAGGGAACGCGATGTGCTATGAACAACAGTCGTTTCACAATATCCTCGCCTTCGACAGTCAGCCATTAGGCGGGGCGGGGTTCGAACCACGCGACCTTCCGGGTGTATTTCCGGACGCTCTTCCAACTGAGCTACCCGCCTGTATCATTTCATTGATTTTACGGAATCCATTTTGTAATCCGCCCGCCGGCGCTGCGGGTCAGCCACAGCGGGAGTTTACTCCACACCCGCCCGGCCAGGACGAACTTGCGATTGCTCGGGCTGAGATTAGGCAGTTCTTTCGCCTTGTTCAGTGATATCTGATAATGCAAAGGAGAAGGTTCAAAGCCGTGATATCGCTTAAACGCATGCGGGCCATAATTGTCCCTTCGTGTGCGGTTGAAATCAAACCGCCTCAGGCCGCGTTCAATCGCATACTCCATAAGTTTTAAATACATAACATTATTGGCATTCTTGCTCATGCCTTCCGGCAGACTCCCGGAAAAATACGGCACTATCTCATCACGGAAAATATAACTGACGACGCCGGCTACAGGCTTGTCGCCGTCTTTGACGACCAGGCACGCGCAGTCTTCGCCATAGCCGTCCTGAAGTTCATGAAAGAGCCGCCTCTTGAAGTTAGGAGACCCAAGCCTCCTCATCGTAAAGGAGTACAGCTCGTACACTGAATCGAGCAAATCGGGCCTGATATCCACCGTAAGAGATTCCAGGCCTTTTCTGGCTGCGGCGCGCGTCTTCTTTGGTAAAGACGGCAGGACATCTTCGGGATTCTCCGGTAAAAATTTACGGAAGGTGTCATACCGTTCAATTTCCGGCAAATCCAGTTTATTGGCATCTCGGTGACGCAACTCAAGATACTCGACCTCTGATTGCCTGGCGAGTTCATCGGCAGCGACGAGAATCGCCTTGGCCGCTTCATCTGAATCGGCCAGAATCCCGCCGTATGTCGCATAGGGTACGGAAACCAACACACGTCCGACAAATATGCTCTTTACCAGAAAGAGAGGAAGCACGCCGACGAGACGATCGCCGGACCATGCCGTCAGATGCATGGGGCGATGACCATACGCCGCCTCCACGGCCCGGCTCCAGGCCATCATGTGAAAGACAGTGGCCGACGGATGCGCGTGCACATACGCCTGCCATGCTTCGGCATGCGTCTCAGCATAAGGCTTGACTTGAACAGCATCGTCAACCTGTGATGGGCGGTTTTCGGTCACTCTCGTCCGTTGATAAAGCCCGTACTTCCAAACCCTACGAATATTTATATATATACTTCGGAATGTAGTACTTGCGATGAGTCAGTATAATTCCGGATAGTTTAACGTTCGCCGCATGCAACAAGCGGATCGCTTTCTCAACGGATTCCCGCTGCGTCTTATTCATTCGGACCACAAGCAAGGCTTCTCCCGCAGTCCGCCCAAGGTCCGCCGCATCAGAGGCGATATTGATCGGCGGCGTATCGAAAATGACATAGTCATACTGCCGCCGCAGTTCGCCGACTATCTCATCCAATTCCGGACGACCCATAAGTTCGCCCGTTTCGATCAGGCCCGTTTTGCCCGCAGGAACAAAAAACAGGTTGCCACAGCAAGTTGGCTGGATGCACTCTTTCAACTTCGCCGAGCCGCGAAGTAAATCCGCCATGCCGGGGGAAACCCCGGCGCCAAGCAAACCAGCCATCTTGCCTTTCCGCAAATCATAGTCTATGACGATCGTGCGGCAATCTGTACGTTCGGCCATCACCAGAGCGAGATTCAAACAGGTAACCGTCTTTCCTTCACCGGGATCGGCCGAGGTAATCAGATAGCAAAATCGGCCATCGGAGCAATGAGCCAGCAGGTTGGCGCGTAAAGAACGATATTCTTCGGTAATTCTCCCGCCACGATCATGATGCGCAACCAGGAATTCGGAACATTGCCCATTAGTGCTGATTCCTGGGACAATCGGCGTGTCTTTCCATTGTGGGGTCGCCCCGCCATCAGGCATTTGCTTCCCATCAGGCGCATCGCCCCGCCGCTCGACCTGCTCGGCCTGCTCTGCCTCGTGCTTCTTCATCGCCTTCCATACGTTTGCCACATCTCGCTCCTAGGTTACTATGGAAGCCTCATTCCTATCAGACGGTTCCGGCAATGGGTCGGAAATCCGCAATCCCCAGCAGGTCATGTCTCGGATCACTCCTGCGATGATCGGCCTGTCAATAAGGTGGGCGCCTTTTACATACCCCACCAGCAGCGCATTGTCGCAAAGAATATTTACCAGTCGCGGGATTCCGCCCGTCGCGGCGTAGATGTCCGCTTTCGCCTCAGGAGTGAACGCCGCCAGGCAGCCGTCATCCGACGCCACTCTGATTCTATGGTCGATATACCCGAAAGTGTCTTCGGCAGACAGACGGCCAAGGTGATAACTTAAAACGATTCGCTGCCGCAGGGGCTCCCACTTGGCTTCCTGAAGTTTTTGGCGCAATTCCGGTTGACCGATCAGGACGACCTGAACGAGTCTCTGGCCTTCGCTTTCCCAGTTCCAAACGAGGCGGATTTCTTCGAGCTACGCTGCAGGCAGGTCCTGGGATTCATCCAGTATCAGCGCCACAAGGCGTCCGCGATTGTGCAGCCGGATGAGGTGCTGTTCGAGTTCCTCCAAAAGAGACTGCTTATCCGCCGAAGACCGAACGTTGATGCCTACCCGCGCAGCTATTGCTCGAAGAAGTTGCTTGGCTGACTGGGGCGGATTCTTCATCATGACTGCCAGACACCCCGCACCCAGACGCGCCCCGAGCATGTTCCCGATGAATGTCTTTCCGGCGCCGACTTCACCCGTAACCAGGACCATGCCTTTGCGCTGCTGGACCGTGTACATCATATTGGCAAGGGCTTCTGCGTGAATGGAACTCTCATAAAAAAACCGCTCATCACACGTGATGGAGAAAGGAAACTCTTTCAACTTGTAAAAATTCAGATACATCCCACATCCCTTACAACAACTTCCTCACGTGCTCAGCCAAATCCGCAGCAGCGCCGGAGACAAAACTAATCGGCGATGCTTTCCATTCTCTGTAGTTTTGAGGATCTTTCAGACGAAGCGTAATACTCAGCCCGGATGCCGCCAGTCCGCCAAGAACTATGATCGTCATGATCGGTCCGGCGATCCATCGCTTCAGACGTCTTGTGGCGTGTTGACGGCGGGAAATAATTTCGCTTGTAATACCAAAAACAGGTATGTCGAAGTCTTTTATTACATCGTCGATCGTAGTAAAAGAGCGGTCCCAATGGTTGGACAACAACACCAGCCCGACGCCAAAAGCCAGACCGCCAATGATCGCAAAGCCAAGCACCATAACCAATTTCGGAGATGCCGGTCGAATCTGCTCCTGAGCGGTTTGCAGCACATTCAGATGCGTTCGACGGCCTTCCACTTCCGCATCGAGGGCCATTTGAACCTCAGCAAGTTGGTTTCGCCAGCGATTACGTTCCACCTCTTGCTTCTTTACCTTTTCAACGATCTGCTCGTATTCCTGTCGGACTGGAGCGAAGTTGACCATCAGCACCCGAAGGGGTTCCCGATGCTTCTGGAGACGCTCGCTTTCCTTGGCGGCTGCTTCCAGTTCGGAGACCGCTGCGGCGATGTCGGCGAGTAGCATTTGAGCGGCCAACCGTTGCTCGATAGAGTCATCCATTCTCCTGACCGTTTTGCGCACCGTAACCCACTCCGGCTCCTCCTCAATCCGTTTTTCCAACTCTGCAATCTTCGCCCTGAGCGTTTTTACGGTTGGATGCTTGTCGGTCATGTGGCCAATTGTCAAAGCCGTATTCAACTGTTCTTTAAATTGCCGAAGTTGATCCTCCAGCCACTTTTTCTCCGGATTCAGTTCCTGAACCCACTCAACGGGCTGATCGGCTGGACCGCTGGTCGGCTGACTGGCTGGATGACTTGTCGGTTGGCTGGCAGGATCACTGGTTGGATGAGTGGTCGGCCAGCTGGCAGGATCACTGGTCGGCTGAGTGGCCGGCGCAGTGGCGGCGGAAGGGTTTCCTAATGCCTCCAGTTGGGTCCTGAGACGAACTATCTTCAATCTTTCCGCCACCTGCTGTTTGGCGAGGGTATCAAGGTCATTATCGATTCGCTGGAGGTTATCATACAATGCGCCGGGGCTTTCCGGCATCATACCGGCATGTTTGGTTTCAAATTGGATTCTCTCATTCGTGAGTTCTGTCAGACGTGATTCGCATTGTTCGACCTGTTTGAGAAGGAACTGGCTGCTGTCCGTCAGACGGGCCTTAATCTCTCGCAAGAGCCGGTTCTTGTAGTTCTTCACAAGGGTATTGGGGATTTGCTGGGCCAGTTTCGGATCTTGATGCGTAAAGCTGACAGAGAAGCGGTCCATGTTCGGCGAACGTGTCCGCAAAACAACCTTTGTGTCACTTATGACTTTGGCGACAATTTGTTGTTTAGCCATCTCTCCGTCGCGGGTCAGTCTGTTTTCGGAATCATGCGGCAATTTCTTCAGAAGACCAAGTTCATCGACGACGTCCGCGACGGCATCCCGCCCAGCCAAATCGTTTTGCAGCGACAGCCTGACTGCCTCGAACGATTCGCTTCCTCTCTCAAGAGTAGTCTCAGCCGCCACGTCCTTACGATTCTCGAATATGGTCTCTCCGGTGTACTTTAGCGGAAGATAACACGCCCCCCACATCGCAATGATTGCAAACAGCGATACGCCCAACAGAAGCAGCAGCCTGTGGTGAAAAACCACTCGCAGAATATCTCGCGGTGTCTTCTTGTTCTGTGTCTCGACCATTTCTGCTATCACTCGCTTCGCATCACTGCCCGGTGTTGGTAGCGCCTTCCACAGCCGCCGGAACTCGCACCGCCTCAAGTACAGGACGAACCGGGAACAGGATGTTTTGGAGCGCCAATCCCACCGCCGCAAAAGGATTCGGTTGGACGTAGATTACGTCGTTTGGCATCAGCAGGATATTGTTGGCCATGTCGCCTGACTTGACCATCGCCATCAGGTTAATCGTCATCTTGTGGGCGGGATTGTCTTTTATGGCGGAATGTACGCCTTTTCTGCGATATTTACCCGATGGCTGACTCGTAGCGTATCCGCCTTCCTGTGGTTTAGAGCCCCTGACGATTATGATGCGCTCAGGCCAGGCCAGGTTGGTCGGCTGGACCCTGGCAAGGACATCCAACAGCGAGTCGTGCCCGGTCCATGGTATAGGCCCAGGGCTGCCGACCTGCCCGAAGACGTAAAAACTCTGCGAATTGTATCCTACCACCTGTACCGTCGCGTCAACCTGCTCGTAGTAGTCGCGTGCAGCCTTTGTGAGGTCCTCTTCGATCTGGCGGGGAGTCTTTCCCGCCACCGATATTTCACCCAGCAGCGGGATATTGATTTTCCCGTCCGGGCGAACCCGCTGGTTTATCCCCTGAATCTCCGGCACGTGAAGGGAATCAATGGCGATTACGTCAGGAGGATACACCCGGTACTCCAGGCCGGAGACCGGACGCCGCGGCTTCAACAGGAACTCTTTCACCTGGTCGGAATTGTAGCATCCCGCGCCAAAGAAGTTTGCCGCCAAAGCGAACGCCAGCACGAATATCGGCTGCTTTGTCATGACAATACCCTCGTCCGCAATAAAGGAATTCCCCGGCATGAATCCGGGCGCCTTGGTATTATACCACAAACGCAACCCTGTGCGAACCCTGAAAACATAAGCCCCGGCTGCGCAACTGATTGTAGGTATTTCTCAATAAAGTGTTTATCGGCAATTTCCAGGGCAATATCCACGGAGATTCTATCTGGAAGAAAAAGAAGAAAAAAAGAAAGAGAGCAGGATTATAGGGATTTTAAGATTATGGGATTTTAAAAAAGTAAAAGCACCTGACAAAATCCCGATGTATCGGGACAGAGGCGCAGAGAACACAGAGGAAAAAATTGTAGAAGAACATAAACAAAAATCTTTTTTTGATTTATTTGCTCTCTGTGTTCTCTG
>CAYUYD010000041.1:0-13027 GCA_964449105.1 uncultured Planctomycetaceae bacterium
TAAACGACATGACGCCAAAAAAGGTCCTGACCCCTCTTTAAATTCCCCTTTAAATTCTGACCCCTTTAAATCCCTTTAAATCCAAGGAGTGCGTCACATGAAACTCAACTACATTGGCTGGCAGATAGGCATAAATTACCAGGCGCCGCAAAAGTACGGAATCGACTGGCCTTACCTGAAGAACGTCATTGACCGAAGTGCCGACGCGGGGATGAACTTCATCAGCCTGATGATGATCTCCTACGCATACTTCTGTCCCGAGCATGACGGCTACGCCTGGCCGGTGAAGAACCCAAGACTCGATCCTCTCCGCGATACGCAATGCCTAAACGCCAATGCCAAGACAGAGTTCGCCGCCAAAGCGCTCGCCTACGCCAAGAGCAAAGGTTTTCACTGCCAGCTCATAATGAACTCGATGATATGGAATCCCGCGAGGGTGATCGCGAGTTACCCCCAGGCCGAGTCGCAATGTTATGCCGACGGGGAAAAGGTAATCGACGGCTGGATGTTCTGTCCCGATTCGCCCGGGGGCTGGCAGCTTGCGGTTGACGAAGTGATCGACCTGTTGGAATTCTATTCCGGTAGTCCGGTGGACAGTTTCTGTTTCGAGCGATTGGGTTATGACAACGGCACGTGTTTCTGTCAGTACTCGCTGGAGAAGTTCAAGAGGATGACGGGAACGGACCTGCCGGGATCCCCCTTGAGCCACTTGGTCTGGAAGGGCAACGCCGTTCGCGAACTGCTGAAAAAGTATGTCAGCACCATCCGCGAAGCCCGACCCGGCATAGAGATTTGGGCGCATACCGGCGGGGAGCCGGAGTGGGGACATTTCCCACACGTTATTCGAGATATCGGGATAGACGCGGTGTCCAATCACGGCCAGCATTTCCTTTCGACTCAAGGAGCGTTCCACCAGCAGCTTGATTGGCTCTGGCCCCTGCCTTGCGTGCCGCATATATGCGTGCGAGACATCCCAACGCACAACTATCCCGTCCCGATCAGAACGCCCGAAATGATTCGAGAGTATGGCAATTGGCTGAGAAGCTACCCCGGCTTGCCCGGCGAAGCCTCTGCGAAGCCGGGCGACCGTGTGCAAGGCGCGATGTTTTTCAACGAAGTGGCGACCTCCGAGCAAAACAAGGCCGCCGTTTATGAAATGGTAAGGAATTGGTGACGATGAAAACACCGGAATTAGACCCAAACCTTCAGAAGTTTCTGCGCTGCGGGCCTGTGCTGAAATGCTACGAAGTCCTGATATTTAAAGGGGTCAGGATTTAAAGGATTTAAAGGGGTCAGGAACCTTTTTGGGTTGATTTTTTGTGGGAAACCGTCCTGTTTTCTCCCGTTTTCCTATGTTTTATGGTCGTATTCGTCGGCGAGGTCTTTCAGCAGCCGGCGGTTGGCGATTTTTGCGACGGTTGACATCCTGTCGGAAAGCAGCATGCCGTCGAGGTGGTCTGTTTCATGCTGGAAGATTCGCGCCAGCAACCCTTCTGCGCTTTGCGTGAAGGTTTTACCGTCGAGGTTGGTCGCGCGGATGGTAACGGCCTGGGCTCGCTTAATTTTGCACGTTATGCCGGGGAAGGACAGGCAGCCCTCATCGCCGACGTCCGAGCCGGACCGCTCGATAATTTCAGGATTGATATAGACGCCTTCGGCATCGTCGCCGGGTTCAGCGGCAGGGTTGGCGATGAACAGGCGGATTGTTACTCCCACCTGCGGCGCCGCCAGGCCAACGCCGGGCGAGGCGTACATCAACTCGAACATCCTCGCCACCAGCCCGCGCAGCGAATCGCCAAACTCCTCAACGGCTGAACAAACCTCGCTTAGTTGGGGGTCGGGATACTTGACAATCTTCAGAGACGCCGGATTAATTTCAGATATTGTGCTCATTACATCGCACATCTTACCTCCTGAGGACGCTGGTATCAAAACATTAGCAGGGATACAGGGAATACAGGGGATAAAATCAAGAGAAAAAAAAACGAAAAACATATCCCCTGTATCCTGTGCATCCCTGCAAAGATTTTTTCGGCGAACTGTAATTCTTGCAAAACTTATCAATGCGCCTTAAAATGCCGATATTGATAACAGGCCGAGCCGTTGACGAAAGGCGCTGCTGAAGTGGTGTTTTTCGTCATCTGCTCGGCGTATCTGTGAGATTGATCGTGGATGACGCCACACTCGCCAAATGTCAGGAAATAATCTCGTACCGTTTCAACGACGTTGAACTTCTCCGCCAGGCCCTCACTCACGCCTCCGCTGCGGCGGATCGTTCAGCCAGTAACGAGCGGATGGAGTTTCTCGGTGATGCCGTTCTGGGGATGGTAATCTGCCAGGAGATATTCACCGACAATCCGGACCTGACGGAAGGGCAGATGACGAAAATTAAGTCTTCGATAGTATCCCGTCAGACCTGCGCCAAAGTCGCCGACAAACTGGGCATTGCCGACCTGTTGCACCTGGGCAAGGGGATAGGCTCATCCAAGAGTATTCCAACCAGCATATCCGCGGCTGTATTCGAGTCTGTCATTGGGGCGATTTACCTCGACGCCGGTCTGCCGGCTTCGCAAAAATTCATCCTCGACCAGATGGACGACGAGATCGCCCTGGCTACCGCATCAGAGCACCAGAGTAATTACAAATCCTTGCTTCAGCAGCACATGCAACAACACGCCGGCGCCACGCCCAAGTATGACCTGGTGGATGAGAAGGGGCCTGATCATTCCAAGTGCTTCGAAGTGGCGGCGCGAGCGAACGGTCGGCAATACCCCAGCGCATGGGGAAACACCAAGAAGCAGGCAGAACAGAAGGCCGCCCTGGCCGCTCTGATAGAACTGGGCGTGCTGACCGAAGCCGATATTGAATCGACCGAAGACGCCCAATAGTGAAAAACTCTCGACGCCGACGTCGAACCTCATTACAATTTTCCCCAAAGAAACTTTTTTCTGTTTGCCGATACGGTCTTTAGTCGGTACACATATCAAAAGGAATTTTCGATTTTCGACTTTCGATTTTTGATTTGAAGAGAACGCCAATAAGGTCTAACAGGATTCGGGCATTGTTTGATGAGAGTAATGAACCAGGGGCGGTCATTACAGCCGGCTTCATCAAAGACGCCTTTGGTCCGTTTCAAATCGAAAATCAAAAATCGAAAATCAAAAATGAGTTATAGCAGGAGAGAGCATTGGCTCGGGCGGATCGGTCACGGACGATAACAACTCTTACGGCACTGGTAGTGGCGATGGCTGTAGGTGCCTTCGTGCTGATTACTATGGAAACCCCTCCTGCCAGTACTCCCGCACTCCTCCGCGCCGATGCCGCAGACGGTTCAGGCACAGGGTCCGACCCGAACAGGCCGCGCATGGACCATGCCGCACTTATACGCTGGACCGACGTGCCTATCCAGCCTATCAAGTGGCGGAATATCATCCTGTACGACGCAGCCGATAATAGAACCCCCGCTGCCGACGAGTGTCATTTCCTGATAGGAACGCCTGAAACGTCCGGGAACACCGGAGATCTGCCAGGCAACAGACTCGTCCCCAGGGGACTCGTCCGCTCCACGAACCTTTGGAAACAGCAACTTGACGGTAATCACGTCCGTGACAGCAGGCCTCCATATAGCAACGAAAACAGTATCGGCATCCGCCTGTCATGCGATACCAGCAGGTCGGCGCCGACAACCGGGCAAATGGACACCCTGACCGACCTCGTCCGGGCGCTTCAGGTAATCTTCCAGATACCCTCCGATCGCATTTATCTTCACAGTGGACCGGACACACCGGGCCGGCCGGGGCGGTTTTTCCCGCTTGAGACCTTCCGAAGCCGCCTTATCAACGCGAGGCAATAGCAGCCCCATGAGTAATTCACGGGCAAGACTTCGGATACCCGGCTTCGAGGTACTGGAGTACCTCGGTAGCGGGGCTCGCAGCACTATCTGGCGCCTGCGAAACAATAAGACCGGGCAATTCTGCGCGCTCAAGCGGGTAGTCAGGCATACAGGGGACGACAATCGCTACTTTGACCAGGCCATTAACGAATTCAGGGTCGCCGTTCACTTCGACCATCCCGCCATACGCAAGTATCACCGAATCCGGAAGGTGCGAGGCCTCTTTAAATTGCAGGAACTGCACCTGTTAATGGAGTTGTGCCCCGGAAACAGTTGCCAGAGCGATCGGCCGGCCGACATAAGGCGGACGACGAGGATATTCCTGACCGTCGCCGAAGCGCTGATTCACATCCACTCCCGCTGGTTCGTTCACGCCGACATCAAGCCGAATAATATCATTGCCGCCGCCGACGGTGCGGTGAAGATCATAGACTTCGGACAAAGTTGCCCGGTCGGTACGGTCAAAGAGCGCATCCAGGGCACGCCAGACTTCATCGCACCGGAGCAGGTATATCGCCGGCCTCTGGACGGGCGGACGGACGTGTTCAACTTCGGCGCCTCGCTGTACTGGACACTCACCGGCCAAGCCATACCCACAATCCTGCCGAAAAAAACCGACTGCATCCAACTGCGCAACGACCTGCACGTCAAACCGCCGGAAGAACTGAACAGCGACGTGCCCGCCTCTTTAAGCCGACTGGTTATGGACTGCATCGAGTCGAACCCTATCCGCCGGCCGCAAACCGCAAAGGACGTCTTCATCCGGCTGGACCTTATCGCCCACGCCATCAACCGGCACAACCACGCACCGGAGTAACCCAATGGTCCACCCCGTCGTAAACACCTTCAACTCCGCCGCCGAACTGGTCACCGAAGACGACAACCGCCGGGAAAATTGCCTGCTCTTCAAACCGGGCGAAAAAATCATCTACGTCGGCGACATCCACGGACACCGTTGGAACCTCGCTAAAATCATCGCCCACGCCGCTCTGGGCGTTCATCCCCATCGCCGGCTCGTCCTTCAGGAACTCATTCACGGCGGCCCGCCCGACCAACTCGGCGCCGACCGCTCCGTCGAGGTGCTTCTGCGGGCGGCGAGACTGAAGATTTCATATCCGGGGCAGGTTTTCTTCCTGCTGGCAAATCACGACATCGCCCAGATTACCGGACAAGAAATAACCAAGGACGGCCGGGGCGAGTGCGAGTCGTTCGACGCTGGTCTTGACAATTCCTTCGGCCCGGACGCTTCGGAGGTCCGCTCGGCTGTTCACCGACTGCTCCGAAGCCTGCCCCTTGCGGCGAGGTGCGAAAACGGCGTCTTTATGACACATTCGCTTCCAAGCCCGAACCGGATGGACCTGATTGACTGGGACATATTTGCCCGACCATACGAAGATAAGGATTTCCATCGCGGCGGGACGCTGTACGAGTGGACATGGGGAAGGGGGCACTCCGCAGAGCAATTGGCCGACCTGGCCGAACGGCTTGAGGCCAAGCGGTTCCTTCTTGGTCATCAGCCCTGCAAGACCGGATACCAAATTCAGCACGGTACCTCGATTATCATCGACAGCCACCATTCGCACGGGGTGATAATAGAATTCGACGCAGGCCTGCCTCTCGATGAAAATATCGATGAACACATCAGGCCTATCGTCGCGCTGTGAACGGAACTGCGGATTCGAGTTCATGCAATGCGAAAAGAGTGTCGTATTGCGAAGCGGCAAGCCGCGCGGCTTGCCGCTTCGCAATAATGTCAACTATTTCGCGCATCAACGATGCGCCTATGCGATAATGCGGGCGATTTCGTCGGGATCCGGTTTGATGATGCCCTTCTCTGTGATGATTCCGTCAATCAGTTCCGCCGGCGTAATGTCGAAGGCGAAATTAATCGCGCCGACGCCCTCCGGCGCCAAGCGGACGCGGGTGAATTGGCCGGCGTCGGTCAGGCCTGAGGCGTAGAGGACCTCATCGTCGTCTCGCTGCTCGATGGTGATATGGTCTCCGTCGGGGCAATCCACGTCGAACGTCGAAAGTGGGGCTGCGACATAGAACGGCACATCGCAGGCCTGTGCGCAGAGGGCTTTTTCGTAGGTGCCGATTTTATTCGCGACGTCGCCGTTGGCGGCGATTCGGTCTGCCCCGGTAATAACCAGGTCAATTTGTCCCTGCCGCATTAAAAACCCGGCGGCGTTGTCGGCGACGACCTTCACCGGGACGCCCTCGTTTTGGAGTTCCCACGCAGTCAGGCGCGAACCCTGGCAGCAAGGGCGGGTCTCATCGGCGATGACCGAGACCTTCCGTCCCGCCCGGTGAGCGAAATATATCGGCGCTAAGGCGGAACCCCAATCCACAAACGCCAACCAGCCCGCATTGCAGTGGGTCAGCACCGTCATGCCGTCTTTTATCAATTTCGCGCCGATTTCGCCTATCCGCCGACCGGCATCGACGTACTCATCTGCGATGGCGTCGGCCTCGGAAATAGCGGACGATTCATCACCGGCGGCGCGAACCCTGTCAATGGCGTAGAATAAATCCCGCGCCGTCGGACGGGTATTCTTCAACGTCTCGTAACCGGCCTGGATATAGGCAGAGCGTGCCGGTCCGTCGGGCGGAGCCTCTATGAACACCTGCGCCATACCGTAACCTGCCGCTGCGCCAATCGCCCCGGCGCCGCGCACGACCATCGTCTTAATCGCCTCGGCTGTGTCGAGGTGGGTCCGAAGCCTTACAACCTCGAACCTGTGAGGCAGCATCGGCTGATTAATCGTCATAACCGCCGAACCTTCCATCCACACCGTTCGATAATCTTTGCCTTCTACCTTCATCGTTGCCACGAATTATACGGATTACCACAAATTACACAAATTACCGCGAATTGTGTAGTTTGGTAAATTCGTGACATTCGTAGTAATTCGTGTAATTCGTGTTAACATCTTCAGTGTTCCTGCCGGGGCTTGTCAAGCACCGCTGAGGTGAACGCTTCCGGCGGGATTTTTTTGGAATGAAAGCGGCAAACAGTGATATAATTCAGGGATGGGGGGATGTACTCGAAGACACAGGGAAAATGTTATGAACAGGACCGGGGAGGACTTCCGAAAAAGATGCGGCGCATTCACGCTGGTCGAACTATTGGTTGTGGTTGCAATTCTGACGTTGTTGATCCCGATCCTTATGCCGTCGTTGAACAAGGCCAAGGAGCGCGCCAGAATGGCTGTCTGCAAAATGAACCTCAAAGGGCTGATCGCAGCGTTCGGTAATTACATCGGTGCGAACAACCAGTGGTACCCCGCTTCCGCGCCCTACGGGAGCGCCATCTACGGAAAGACTTGGGAGCCCCCGTCGGTAGGATAAGGGCCTGAGTACGCCTGGGATACAATCCTGAAACTTTATTACCAGAACCTCGATATTATCCACTGCCCCAGCGACAACATAGACTGTACGTCGTATTACGAGAACTATAACGTTCCACAAGAGAAGCGTTATCCCCGCTCCTGCCTACTGGTAGGATTATCGGACGCAAGCGGTACTCCGCCCAGTTTGGGAGGCCCTCCGCTTGAATTTTTGAAGGAAAATTGCTTGTAAGACAGCACGAAACGTATATTCTATGAAATAGATTTGGTGTCTTGCCGCCGGGTGTGTCGCCCGGCAGGCAGCACACATCAGACCCCAAAGGGCCTGAATGGTTACCAATTTAACCGGCATCCAGGCCGGGGAAAGGAACCGGAAATGAACACAGAGGAACGTTTGGAAAAGTTGGAGCGGGAATTGTCCCACGCGAAGCGCCGCAACCGCTGGCTGCTGGCCGTCGTGGGGCTGGCCGTCGTGGGGTTGGGCTTGGCCTGGACGTGGACGAAAACCACGCCCGCCGCCCAGGCCCAGGGCCCGGCAACAAAGCCGGCCAAGACAGTGGTCCGCGCCAATGAGTTCATCCTTGAAGACGAGAACGGCAAGGGCCGCGCCGTGCTGACCGTGAACAAGGACGGGCCGATGCTGACCCTGTTCGACGAGAACGGCAAGGGCCGCGCCGTGCTGACCGTGAACAAGGACGGGGCGATGCTGACCCTGTTCGACGAGAACGGCAAGGGCCGCGCCGAGCTGGGCGTGGACAAGACCGGGCCGGGGCTGACCCTGTACGACAAGAACAACGAGCCCCGCGCCGGGCTGGGCGTGGCCAATGACTGGACGGGGCTGACCCTGTACGACGAGAACGGCAAGCACCGCGCCGGGCTGGAAGTGGGCAATGTCGGGCCGGCGCTGCGCCTGTACAACGAGAAGGGCAAGGTGATCTGGTGGGCCCCGCGATAAGGCCGGATGTTTGCTTTCATGGCATTGCAGCGGCGCGGCTCCGAATGAACTCCACTTTATGGTGTCGTGGGATGTGCCCGCCAACTTGGCAAGTTCATCGCGCGTCTCGATAGGTTCCAAGTCCGCAGAATTCTGTGGACTTGCCCCAGGCTGGGATCCCTTTCGGGTACGTTCGTTTTCCTGCGACTGCGCCTTGCGTTCCTTTGCCCTGGCTTTGATGGCCGTGATCAGTTCCTCGCCCGCTGGTCGTCTATCACTACATGGACGACTCATCCAGAAGCATCGTGTTCTATGATCCTTGGGCTGTTCCCGAACCCGCCACGCTGTTTCTGTTGGCCTTTGGTGGGCTGGCGGAGATTAGGCGGCGGAGATAATTGGACCTCAGCCCCGGCCGACTCGATGAGTCGGCCGGGGCTGAGGTCCGATTCCTGCGAGCTGCCAAGGCCCGAACACAAGAGGCGTTGGGCAATGCCATCGCGGCAGCCTTGAAGGCGATAACCACACAAGACGCGGAAGGTTGGTTTGCCACTTGCGGATACCCGCCAACTCAACCTTGATTTGCTCCAATAGGACGACCCACGAAGAATAAAACAAAAAGGAAAGGACGAAAATAGGTTAGCGTCCCCTATTTCCCTATTTATTTCGCTCATTTGCTCAGCAGTTCCAGCAGCCGCAGATGCACGCGGTTGAACACCTTGACGTCGCTGGAGGAATAGTCCTGTCGCAATTTCAAATCAGGATCATTGATCAGGTCGGCGGCAGCTTTGGCATCCTTTTTTGCCAGCATCAGAAGCAGTTCGTAGTCCTCGATGCCGTCTCGCATGGCCTCGTGGCGGATCGAGTCGATCACGCCGTCAGCCGACGGATAGACAATCCACGCGTCGCCGGCCGGCAGATAGGCGTCTTCGCCATGGACCGGCTCGGTGTCTTTGAACGGGTCGTCCGTCATCCAGTAGTTGTAGCCCCAGTGCAGATAGCCGGTCGCACCAAGCTTGAAGTTCAGCCAATGCACAAGGCGGGTCTTGACAAGCGGCTGCTCGATGAAGCGGTTGCAAAAGTCGTCTTCGGGATACAAGCATGTGTAAAACCACACCTCATCGCCCATCTGTTGGCGCTGTGGGTGAAACTTGGGATCGTAGTAGTTCAGTTGCGGCACCCAGATATCGACCGCGCCGACAAGATCATTCGACGTATGGCAGGCTTCGATCGTCTTGACTCCGGGGGCGTACTTTCGCACCAGACGTACCGCCTGCAGGTAGCTGTCGCTATTCAACGACGTCGGTTCGTCAGCCACGTGCTGGATGTAGCGGCTCAGCCATCCTTTTTCCTTCAGGTGACTGACGAGCGCGGGCAGGAACTGTGCGTAGAACCGGTCAGCTTCCGCCGAGTCCGGGGTTACTCGCTTCCCGACAACTTTGCCGTTCTCGACTGTGCGAATTTCCACGTTGAAACCGCTCTTCCATCCTCCCTTCCGTCCGCCGATGTGGCCGCCCTCGATCCGCCCGATCACACCCTCCTCAATGAATATCTCAACGAACTTATCGAAGCGTGAAAAGTCGATCTGCCACCGGCCGTCGCCACCGGCCTTAAAAATCGCCTGACCCAGCGGGCTTATTATCGCAACATTCTGTCGATGCTCAGCCATGTTGCGGGCCATCTTCCGCACCAACGCCCAGTACTCCGGCGAGAACAACTCGGCCCGTGGCTTGCATTGCTTAAGCAAGCTGTCGGGGCTGAACCATTGCGTCACCCACAGATGCCGCTCATCCGGGACAGTAACGTTGTGAACCATCATGCGAATGTCGCGATGCTCGAGAAACCGCGTCTGTTTCTGTCGGCCTGCCAGATTCACCGTCGCCGCGTAAAGCCCAGGCGGAGCGTCGGACGGGACCTTGACGGTGATCCAGACCGGCTGGGCTTGGTTTGCGGGCACGTCGATATTGGGCTTCTCCAGCAGCGGGTCGGGGAAATCAGCCGGCGCATTGCGGGTTCGATTGGTCGGACCAAGATTCGCTACGTTCCGTTTCACCGGCACGTAGCCGACAAAACGGCATGCGGCTGGGATTCGCGTCTTACGATCCTGCGATAAGAACGGGCCGGCCTCGGCGGTCAGGCTTTGGATCGGCAAATTGGACCGGATCACGACCTGGAACGACACGTACTCGCCTCGCGCGGCATGGACGAGGTCATCCGCAGGTCTGGTGGCCGGCTGCGAGACTGGCGCGCTTGCCGTCCCGCCTCCGCCGCCCGGCTCGGCGTCGCGGAAAACCTTGACCAAGGAGTCCTCGATCCATATCGTCGGATGGTTCGACGAACCGAGAGCGCAACCAGCAAAAGTAATAACCGACGCAGCCAGCAAAAAAAAACTGAGCAAAGATAAAGATGTAATCATGGCCGTTTCCTTTGTCTGATGATTGCCTACCATCGTGATTCACTTGCATTGTATATTTGAACGGAAAGGCTATGCGAGATTTTTTCTGTAAATTTTCCGAAGTTGGCTACGCAAGATTTTTTCTGTAAATTTTTCGGAATTGCATAGGCGAGTCATCTGTTCCCTTCCATGTTCATATTCAAGTATCGCTTTCCGATCAGTTTGTAATCCCATGAAAGGCCGCCTCCAAGAGATTATCTTCTGTGGTTAACTTTAACCCCGGAAGACGGGAAGGAGACGGCCATGAAGAACATATATGCGAATGTAGCGGGTTCGGGTGTGGACGCCCATTACGAATTCAGCAAAGTGGCGTTGGTAGATGGTCGAGGTCGGGTGGTTCGCCGGGAGCGGTTGGAGCATCGGGATCGAGCGGCAAAAAACTTCAGGCTAAACACGTACAGAGCTTACACCCCCGCAAGGGGCCCTTGGCCTAGGATACTTTCTTTCGCCCAAAAAGGGACTTCCAAATCGCCCGGTTTGCTATTGACAATTTGCGACCTCCTGGGGTATAAGTACCGTTCCCCACGTGTACGTGTACGTGTATGCGTGGCAGCGGATATGGGGCCGTAGCTCAACTGGATAGAGTCCCGGACTGTCGATCCGGTGGTTGCGGGTTCGAATCCCGTCGGCCTCGTTTTTTTACCAGTGAACAGGGAGCGTTTTCGTCTCCCCCAAACGATTAAAGGAACAAGCAATGTCTTCAACAAAGATAATGTCTTCGACGAAAGAAAGTCTTGCGATTCTCGGCGGGCCTAAGGCGATAACCAAAGACCCTGCCGACATTTTCACCTGGCCTATCATCACGCCGGAAGATGAGCAGGTAGTACTGGAAATGCTGCGCCGCGGCATCGGGATGAGCGGCACCGACGTTACGGTCCGGTTGGAAGAGGAGATATGCAAGTACTTCGGTGTGAAATACGCCCTTAGCCACTGCAACGGTACAGCCTCGCTTCTCGGCGCGATGTGGGCCTGCGGCGTGGGCGTCGGAGACGAGATAATCGTCCAATCGCCGGTCTATTGGGCGGCCGCCCTGCCGGCGCTGTCTCTGGGGGCGACCATCAACTTTGCCGACATCCTCGCCGACACCCTCTGCATAGACCCTTCCGACATCGAGCATCGCATCAGCGAAGACACAAAGGCCATCGTGGTGGTGCACAATTGCGCGTATCCCGCCGAGATGGATGAGATCATGGCCATTGCCGAAAAACACAATGTCAAGGTCATTGAGGACGTCTCGCACGCCCAGGGCGGCCTGTATAAGGGGCGCATGCTCGGCACTATCGGGGATGTCGGGGCTTTCAGCATGATGTCGGGAAAGAGCCTGGCCGCCGGCGAGGGCGGAATGCTCATCACCAACGATCAGAACATTTTCGAGCGGGCAGTCGCCTTCGGGCACTACGAGCGCACAGGCGCGGCGACGATGTACAGTAACGCGAAGGGGCAGATTACCAATCCGGAACTGAAGAAATTCGCCGGCATCCCCCTGGGCGGGTACAAGCACCGCCTAAACCAGTTAGCCTCCTCGCTGGCGCGGGTGCAACTTAAACACTACCCCCAGCGCATCAAGGAGATTCAGAAGGCGATGAACCGCTTCTGGGACCTTTTGGAAGGAGTTCCGGGAATCAAGGCCCACCGCCCACCGGCGGAGTCCGGTTCGACAATGGCCGGGTGGTATGCCGCCAAGGGTCTGTACAGGCCTGATGAACTGGGCGGGCTGGACATCGGGAAGTTCTGCCAGGCCGTTACGGCCGAGGGCTTCGAGACTGGTCCCGGCATCAATTCTCCGCTGCACCTGCACCCTGCTCTGCACGATGCGGATATCTACGGTCATGGCAAGCCGACCGTCATCGCAAACGCCAAGCGCGATGTGCGGCAGGGACCGGGAAGCCTTCCGGTCTCCGAGAGCATCGACCAGAGATGCTTCGCGATCCCGTGGTTCAAGCACGATCGGCCTGAGATTATCGAAGAATATGCGGCTGCTTTCGGCAAAGTCGCAGAACACGCCGACGAACTGCTGAAGGAGTAGTAGGCCCGAACAAAGTCAAAAAAAACCCTTTTCATTTTCCCTGCGTGGCGCACCATATCATCCAGTGGGGCAGCCGTCCGGATGAAGTTCCTCGATGCGGTTAATCTGTTCGGCCCGGAACGGCGGGCCACATGTTCGGTAAGTCTTGTCGCCTGCGATCGAAGCTCGCCCCCCCCCCCTTTTTCTAAAGTTAAGCGGTCTGTCGCTGATAGAAACGTGTTAATGTTAGAATGAATTGAAGGTTTGGTGTTTCCCGAAAGGGACGCTTTGCGTTGCCGCTGGGTGCGTTGCTCGGCCAGGCAGGACGCCTCATGCCCCAAAGGGCCTGAACGGTTATCAGAAAGGAGATGTCGATCTATGAAACGAACGATGC